>DQXT01000119.1 GCA_011042225.1 Deltaproteobacteria bacterium
GACAACGTAACTTTTGAGGTTTCGATGATTCAGCCCATAGCCATGGAAGAGGGGGTTCGATTTGCGATCCGTGAAGGAGGTCGAACAGTCGGAGCCGGCGTGGTAACCAAAATCATAGAGTAGTTTATTTACTAATTACTAAATTAGCGTAATATTGAGGAATGAGGGATGATGATCCCAACCCAGAGAATAAGGATTCGTCTCAAGGCATATGATCACAAGCAGCTTGATCAGTCTGTAGGTGAAATCGTAGATACGGCAAAACGGACCGGAGCCCGTCTTGGTGGGCCGATTCCGTTACCCACTTCGACCAGACGCTATACTGTTTTGCGTTCTCCTCATGTAGACAAAAAGTCAAGGGAACAGTTTGAGGTCCGGACCCACAGGAGACTTGTAGATATCCTGGAGCCCACACAACAGACAATAGATGCTTTGATGAAGCTGGAGTTGTCTGCCGGGGTAGATGTTGAAATTAAGCTATAGGAATAAAGACGAGAACAGCAATGTCGAAATTAATAGGCATGATGGGACGTAAATTGGGAATGACTCAGGTCTTTGCCGAGGATGGTCAGGTCATCCCGGTTACGGTGCTTGAGGTTGGTCCCTGTACCGTGCTTCAAAAGAAGACAATCAAGAGAGAGGGATATAATGCCCTGCAGTTCGGTTTTTATCCAAACCCTTCAAGCAGGCTGAAACTCCCGGAACAGGGCCATGTTAAAAAGGCCGGGCTGTCTCATGGTTTTCGCTATATTAAGGAGATGTCAGTAGATAATCCCGATGCCTTTGAAGTGGGTCAAGTTCTCACATTGAAAGATATGGATGTCGGCCGCTTGGTAGACGTAGCCGGAGTCAGCAAGGGTCGCGGCTTTTCCGGAACGGTAAAACGTTACGGATTTTCCAGGGGTCCTATGGGCCATGGATCCAAGCATCATAGAGCCGTAGGCTCGGTAGGGCAAAGTGCCAGTCCATCAAGGGTCATCAAGGGCAGAAAGATGCCCGGACGCATGGGAGGCAATCGTGTTACGGTGAGGAATTCCATGGTTGTCGACGTTAGACCTGATGAGAACCTTCTGCTGGTTAAGGGCGGTATCCCGGGTGCTGTTAATCAACTCGTATATGTAAGATTAAAATAGAGGAGACCGGGCAATATATGACAACCCTGGCGGTTTATAATGCACACAGAGAGAAGGTCGGTGAGCTTACGGTAAGCGACACTGTGTTTGGCGTGGTGCCGAAGGAGGGTGTGCTTCACCAAGTAGTCAAGTGGCAGTTGGCAAAGAAACGGGCCGGCAATGCATGCGTCAAGACGCGTAGTGAAGTCAGTGGCAGCGGCAAGAAACCGTACCGGCAGAAAGGGACCGGTCGTGCCCGGGCAGGCAGCAACAAATCGCCTTTGTGGAAGCGGGGTGGATCGGTATTTGGTCCGAAGCCAAGGGATTACAGCTACAGCCTGCCTAAAAAGGTCCGCAGTTTAGCTCTGAGAATGGCTTTCAGTACAAAAATCGAGGGTGATAGAATTTTGGTACTAAGGGATTTTGGATTGGAGCAAATAAAGACCAAGGACATGAAAGGCCTGCTTGACCGTTTTGCCGTAAAAAAGGCCGTAATAGTCACCGATATGCCGGATCAGACCCTGGAATTATCCTCACGGAATATTCCTAATGTTAAGGTTCTGCCTTTGAAAGGCATTAATGTATATGATTTACTGAAATACGAATATATGATAATCAAGGAACCCGCCGTTGGATTGATTGAGGAGAGACTGAGGCCATGAAGGAACTGTATTCGGTGATAAAGGCTCCACTGATTACCGAGAAGGCCACTTTACAGAAAGAGGCGGCGAATCAGTTAGTCTTCCATGTGGATCAAAAGGCAAATAAAATTGAAATAAAAACTGCTGTGGAAAAGATCTTTAAAGTTAAAGTGCTGTCTGTCCAAACTATCAAGCTCAAAGGAAAGCCCAAAAGAGTCGGCCGTTTTACAGGCAGGCGTTCCGATATTAAAAAGGCCGTTGTAAGGCTTTATGATGGTGAAAGTATTGAATTCTTTGAAGGTGTATAATGCCAGTTAAAAAATATAAGCCAACCTCTCCGGGCAGACGCGGTATGACCGTATTGATAGACCATGAAATTATGGCCAAGGCCCCGGAAAAATTATTGGTTGAGTCACTTAAGCGCGGTGGCGGGAGAAATGTATACGGAAGGATTACCGCCAGACATAGAGGCGGCGGGCACAGACGTAAATACAGGACGATAGATTTTCAGAGAAATAAACTCGGAGTGCCGGCAAAAGTGGCTGCTATCGAATATGATCCCAACAGGTCTTCCCGGATTGCCCTTCTTAGTTATCTTGACGGGGAGAAGAGATATATTCTGGCCCCGTTGGGACTCAAGGTCGGCGAGCTTGTTGTTTCAGACGAGGTAACGGACGTACACCCTGGAAATTGCATGCCCTTAAAAAGTATTCCCCTGGGTACTCAGGTCCATAATGTGGAGTTGCGTCCCGGTAAGGGCGGACAGATTGTCAGGAGTGCCGGCAGCTCAGCTCAGGTAATGGCTAAGGAAGGCAAATATGTGCAGTTGCGTCTTCCAAGTGGAGAAGTAAGGATGTTTCTTGATACCTGCAGGGCCACTGTCGGTCAGGTGGGAAATCTTGATCATGAAAATGTTAAACTGGGCAAGGCAGGCAGGAGCCGGTGGCTTGGAAGACGTCCGAGTGTGCGCGGGGTTGCCATGAATCCCATTGATCATCCTATGGGTGGGGGTGAGGGGAGATCTTCCGGCGGCAGGCATCCTTGCAGTCCTTGGGGTCTGCCGGCGAAGGGATATCGCACGAGAAAAAAGAACAAGCCCAGCGATGCCTTCATAGTGCGAAGCAGGCATAAGAAGAAGTAGTTTCGGGAAGATCGGCGAGTCAGAGATTTAAGGCATTATATTTGTATAATACGGGAAGTCTCATTTTTGGACGCAGATTACATGGTTGAACACGGATATCACAGTGTAATCCGTGTCAGAGATTTTTTGAATTCGCCCATAGGGCTCTAAGTTTTAAGAAATAGGAGAAAACAGGTGCCAAGGTCGGTAAAAAAAGGTCCTTTTGTTGATGACCACCTGATGAAAAAAGTGCTTAAGGCCGTTGAGACTAAAGACCGGCGTGTTATTAAGACCTGGTCTAGACGCTCCATGATTGTGCCTGATATGGTGGGACTAACCTTCGCGGTACACAATGGCAGGAAATTCATCCCTGTATTTATTACTGAAAATATGGTTGGGCACAAGCTTGGTGAGTTTTCGCCAACACGCACCTATTACGGTCACGCTGTTGATAAAAAATCCAGGATTAGGAAAAAGTAAGAGAGGGCATTGCACTAATGGAAGCCAGGGCAGTTGCCAAATACTTAAGAATGTCTCCACAAAAGACCCGTCTGGTTGCGGATGCCGTTCGAGGCAAATCTGTGGGAGAGGCCTTGGAGATCCTCAGTTTCATGCCCAAAAAGGGCGCAAGGATGATTAAGAAGGTACTTGAATCGGCCTTGGCCAACGCGGATCAAAATCCGAATATTGATGTGGATATTCTGTACATTAAAAAGATCTTTGTGGATCAAGGTCCTCAACTCAAGAGGTTTCATCCAAGGGCAATGGGCAGGGCCTATAGGATACAACATCGTTTTTCCCACATAACGATAGTGCTGGACGAAGGGTAAATTAATATGAGCAGTAAAATTAGGAGGATACCTTGGGCCAGAAAGTAAACCCAATCGGCCTCAGGCTACAAATAACGCGTACATGGGACTCGCGATGGTTTGCTGAGAAGGATTATTCCAGATTGATTCTTGAGGACTACAAGGTCAGAAAGTTTATTAAAGATCGGATCAGTCATGCAGGAATATCCAAAATTGAGATAGAAAGAGCCGCGCAGAGATTACGTATCCGAATATTCACCGCGCGTCCCGGAATAATTATTGGTAAAAAAGGTATTGAAATTGAGGGTCTTAAGCGGTCTCTGGAGAGGATGGTCAGGCGTCGGATAATAATTGACATTACAGAGGTTCGAAGACCGGAAATAAACGCACAGCTGGTAGCTGAAAACATTGCGGGGCAGCTTGTCCGGCGCATTTCCTTCCGCAGGGCAATGAAGAGGGCTATCAGTATGGCACGCAAGTTTGGCGCTCAGGGTATAAGGATTGCCAGTGCAGGCCGTTTGGGTGGTGCTGAAATGTGCCGTACCGAGTGGTATCTTGACGGCAGGGTTCCTCTGCACACCCTGCGGGCGGATATTGATTACGGAGTAGCTGAGGCAATGACTACTTATGGTGTGATCGGTGTCAAGGTATGGGTGTTTAATGGAGAGGTCTTGCCGGACAGGGACTCTGAGGCCCCGGCAATGGAAATATGATGGTGATGGAGCGTTTCCGCTGGAGAGAAGTAAATGCTTAGCCCAAAGAAAGTCAAATATCGCAAGCAACAGAAAGGCCGTATAAGAGGCATGGCACAGCGTGGGAACAGTTTGTCCTTCGGCGATTACGGTCTAAAGGCCATTGGCCGCGGCAAGATCACGGCACAGCAGATAGAGGCCGCTCGCATAGCTATTACAAGGTGCGTAAAACGTCGCGGGAAAATATGGATAAGAATATTTCCGGACAAACCTGTTACCAGCAAACCTGCCGAGACCAGAATGGGTAAGGGTAAAGGTGCAGTGGATTCATGGGTGGCACAGATAAAGCCGGGCAGGATGCTTTATGAGATGGAAGGTGTTGACGAAATATCCGCTAGAGAGGCCTTGAGACTGGCACAATATAAACTACCCATTCCTACCAAGATTGTCGCTAGGAGTGAAATGCCATGAGTATGGCGGATGAACTTAGGGAACTTAGCATAGAAGAAATTCAACAGAAAGAAAAGAATCTGCGGCAGGAGCTTTTCAATCTTCGTTTTCAGCAGGCCACTCACCAGCTGGAAAACATAATGAGGATTCGTGCTGTGAGACGTTCAATAGCAAGGGCTAAAACAGTACTGGCGGAGAGAGCTTTTGATTCTGAGATCTAGCAATGGAGTATGGCATGAATGCCGAAAAGAAATCTCGTAGGACACTTGTAGGTACTGTTGCCAGTGACAAGATGGAAAAGACAGTGGTTGTTAAGGTGGTTAGGCGCGTGCAGCATCCAATATATGGGAAGTATATGCAGCGACAAAAGCAGTATATGGCCCATGATGCAGGGAATAGCTGTAAAATAGGCGACAAAATTCTAATAGAAGAGTATCGTCCTCTGAGTCGACACAAACGTTGGGTCGTTAGAGGGATTATTGAAAAGGCTCTCTAGAACGGGAAAAGAAAGGAAAGGATCATATCATGATCCAGCAAGAAACATTATTAAATGTCGCTGATAATTCTGGTGCAAAACGTGTGTGTTGTATTCGGGTTTTAGGCGGAACTCGCAGACGCTTTGCGAGTTTAGGGGATACGGTGGTAGTCTCGGTTAAAGAGGCTATGCCGAATTCCAAAGTAAAAAAAGGCGATGTGGTTAAAGCTGTTGTAGTACGAACCAAGAAGGAGATATCCAGGATTGACGGTTCATGGATACGGTTCGACGAGAACGCAGCGGTTTTGATAAATCAATATGGAGAACCGGTTGGTACTCGAATTTTCGGACCAGTGGCCAGGGAATTAAGGGCAAGGCGTTATATGAAGATAATATCGCTTGCACCCGAGGTACTTTAGTCCAAGGAGGCTGGGCCAATGAAAGTTGTAAAGACATATCTGAGAAAAAATGACCGGGTAATGGTTAAGGTCGGCCGAGACAAGGGCAAAGTCGGCAAGATTCTTTCGATTTTACCTGCAAAGGGAAGGGCGCTTGTCGAGGGCGCGCAGATAGTAAAGCGCCATACGCGACCAGGCCCTGGTACGGGTGGCGGCATTTTAGAAAAGGAGGCCTCCATTCATTTGTCCAATCTTATGTTGATTTGTCCCAAATGTACTGATTCAGTAAGGATATCCAGGAAGGTCCTGGGAGACGGGATCAAGGTTCGCGTGTGCAAAAAGTGCGGAGAAACTATCCCCACAGAAAAGAAGTAGGCCTTGTGGAGGCATTTAGGTATGGTCCTCTTAGAAGAGAGATATCAGAAAGAGTGTGTTCCTGAATTAATGGAACATTTTGGATATAAAAATCCTCACCAAGTGCCTAAGATCGAAAAAGTTATTTTAAATATCGGGCTTGGTGAAGCAATTGAAAATCCAAAGGTATTAGATTCCGCGATGGAGGAATTAACCCTTATTTCCGGGCAAAAACCGGTAATAACCAGGGCCAGAAAATCAATTGCAGCCTTTAAGGTAAGAGAAGGAATGCCCATAGGGTGTCGTGTGACCCTTAGAAGGCAACGAATGTATGATTTTCTTACAAAGCTCATTAATATTGCCATTCCCCGGATCAGAGACTTCAGAGGTATTCCACCGAAGTCCTTTGATGGAAACGGCAATTATACCCTGGGTATTAAAGAACAGATTATCTTTCCGGAGATCGACTATGACAAAATAGACAAGATCAAGGGAATGAATGTGACGATAGTTACAAGTGCTGAAACCGATAGTGAATCCAGGCGTTTATTAGATACCTTAGGTATGCCATTTCGTAAGTAGATTTTATTGAGGAGGGACCTTTGGCTAAAAAGGCATTGATAAATAAGGCACAGAGGAAACCCAAGTTTAGTGTCAGAAAGTATAATAG
The DNA here is from genome assembly GCA_011042225.1 of Deltaproteobacteria bacterium. Classification (GTDB taxonomy): domain Bacteria; phylum Desulfobacterota; class Dissulfuribacteria; order Dissulfuribacterales; family UBA3076; genus UBA3076. The sequence goes on from DQXT01000119.1 coordinate 6,722, forward strand.
GTGTCCGATTTGTGGTCGTCCACGTGCCTTTATAAGGAAATTCGGCTTATGCAGAATATGCTTCAGAAAAATGGCGTCTCAGGGAGTAATCCCAGGGGTAACCAAGGCCAGCTGGTAATCCCAAGACTCCATACATCCGGGAGAGCTTAAATATGTCTATGACTGATCCTGTAGCGGACATGCTTACACGGCTCAGAAATGCCAATAAAGCAAGGCATGAAAGGGTTGATGTTCCTACCTCTAATTTGAAGGTTGGAATTGCAAAAATACTTAAGAAAGAAGGCTATATAAGCAACTTTCGCATTTTCAAAGACAGGCGGCAGAAAACTCTTCGCTTGTTCCTCAGATACTCTGACGGGCAGCCTATTATTCTCGGATTAAAGCGAATAAGTTCGCCTGGGTGCCGGGTTTACTGTAAAAAAGGCACAATCCCGAAGATAAGATCTGGGCTTGGCACCGCGGTGATTTCCACATCAAAGGGTATCATGACTGATGTCGAGGCCAAACAAAATAACATGGGCGGAGAAGTTATTTGCGCCATTTGGTAATCTGGAGTTTTTTATGTCTCGAATCGGTAAGTTACCCATAAATGTGCCTTCAGAGGCCAAGGTCACCATAGATGGACCGGTTTTTACTGTTCAGGGTCCCAAGGGTGTCTTGAGCCGGGAAATACATCCCTTGGCAAGTGTTGAAAAAGACGGTGAGCGCCTGTTAGTCAGGAGAGCTGATGATTCAAGACAGAGTCGCTCCATACACGGGTTGTTTCGAACACTTATAAACAACATGGTTGTCGGGGTCACAAGAGGATTTACGCGGGAACTTCTGGTAGCAGGAGTTGGTTACAAGATCGAAGAGAAGGAGAACGGGCTGGTTTTTTACGTCGGTCATTCTCATCCAATAGAATTTCCTCTTCCTGAAGGGATCAATGCCCGAGTAGAGAGGCAAAAGGAAATTCGAATAATCCTGGAGGGATATGATAAGGAGCTTTTGGGACTTACTGCCTCCAGAATCCGATCTCTCAGGCCACCAGAGCCATACAAAGGCAAGGGAATCAGGTATGCGGATGAACAGATAGTCCGCAAAGCTGGAAAGACTGCTGCATAGTAGTTATGTATATCAGAAACATCAGTAATACCGCAAACGGAAATAATTATGGCAAAGACCAATCCTAGGTTGAAGGCGCGTTTAAGGCGTAAACAGCATATACGAAAGCACATATCAGGGACGACGGATCGTCCAAGAATGGCGGTTTTCCGTAGCAGTAAACACATATACGTTCAGATTATCGATGATGAACAGGGTATCACAATTGCGGCTGCTTCCTCCTTGATTCCAGAGATCAAAAACAAGGCAGGCGATTTTGAAGACAAAAAGGCAGTAGCTAAAGAGGTCGGCCGAATTGTCGCCCAAAGGGCCAGGGAAAAGGGCATAGATGCAGTGGCATTTGACCGAAGCGGATATCTATATCACGGCCGGGTCAGGACCCTTGCGGAAGCGGCCAGAGAAGTCGGCCTTAAATTCTGAATTATAGTAGTGATCTGCTATCAGGGGGTAAAGTTGCAGAAGGACCATACAGATAACGAACAAGAACTGATAGAAAAAATAGTCTATATTAATCGCGTGGCCAAAGTGGTCAAAGGTGGAAGACGCTTCAGCTTCAGTGCCCTTTCAGTAGTAGGTGACGGGGCCGGCAGGGTCGGTTTTGCTGTGGGAAAGGCCAGAGAGGTGCCTGAGGCGCTCAGAAAGGCACGTGAGAAGGCTACCAAGTCTATGACTAAAATACCGATGATAAGCAAGACTATACCTCACGAGGTAGTTGGTCATTTCGGCGCCGGCAGGGTCCTGTTGAAGCCCGCGTCACCAGGCACCGGTGTCATAGCGGGTGCCGTAGTAAGGGCGATTATGGAGGCGGCAGGAATTCATGATATATTGACAAAGTGTCTCGGCTCCAAAAATCCACACAATGTAATGCACGCTACATTTAACGGGCTGGAAACCTTACGCACGTCGGTCTCCAGGGCAAAGTGCCGGGGCAGGAGCGTAGAATAGGGATTTGAGATATAAGAATTTGGAAATAGAGGGTCATTTTTTAATTTATAAAACCTCAATTTCTAAATTTATTAGGAGCACATATGATTACATTGGATGCATTAAGACCTGATCCGGGATCCACGCGCAGGAAAAAACGTGTGGGGAGGGGACCGGGATCCGGACATGGGAAAACGGCCTGTCGTGGTCAAAATGGCCAAAAGTCCCGTTCCGGCGGTAATATCCGTCCAGGATTTGAAGGCGGTCAAATGCCATTGTACAGGAAGCTTCCCAAAAGGGGTTTCAAGAACCGTTTCAGAAAGGTCTACGGTGTATTGAATGTGGGCAGCCTTGCAGAACTCAGGCATGAAGGAGTAGTGGATATTGCCGTTTTGAAGGCATTGGGACTTGTACGTAAGCGTAATCACTTTCTGAAAATATTAGGTGACGGCGAGATACAGCGGCCCTTAACGGTTCGTGCCCATGCTGCCAGCAAGACCGCCAGGGATAAAATAGAGACTGCCGGAGGACGCATAGAGATAATCAGCGACCATGCCCAGGGGGCGGATATTGTTTAAGGGATTAGGTGGCATAGGCCAGGTACCTGAACTGCGTAAACGTATTGTTTTTACGCTGCTTATGCTGGCTGTATACCGTATCGGAGTCCAAATCCCCACTCCCGGTATTGATGTTGCGGCCATGGTGTCCTTTTTTGATCGTGCCAAGGGGACGCTATTCGGCATGTTTAATATGTTTTCCGGTGGAGCGCTTGAGAATATGTCCATTCTGTCCCTGGGCATAATGCCTTACATCAGCGCCTCCATCATTATTCAGCTTCTTACAGTGGCTATTCCACATCTTGAGGCCTTAAAAAAAGAAGGTGAGGCAGGAAGAAAGAAGATCAGCCAATATACCAGATATGGCACAGTGGGCCTTAGTATCATTCAGGGTCTGGGTATTGCTATTGCCCTTGAGAGCTTGACGGCACCGGACGGTGCCCCGGTTGTTGCGGAGCCCGGATGGTCTTTTCGGCTTTTAAGTGCCCTGACCTTCATGTCGGGGACGGTATTTCTGATGTGGCTTGGAGAGCAGATTACAGAAAGGGGCGTTGGTAATGGTATCTCTCTGATTATCTTCGCCGGTATTGTAGCCAGGATGCCTTCGGCCATGATAGACACGTTCAGTCTGATGCGCACAGGTGATATACACCTGGCCCTGGTTATATTTCTCTTAGTGATGATGGCAGCGGTAATCGGGTTTATCTGTTTTATGGAGCGGTCTCAACGGCGTATTCCGGTCCAATATGCCAGAAGGGTAGTGGGACGGAAGGTATATGGAGGACAAAGTACACATCTGCCGCTAAAGGTGAATACTGCTGGGGTTATACCGCCGATTTTTGCGTCGTCTATTATGATGTTCCCTGCTACAATAGCCAATTTTATACAGGTGCCCTGGATGCAGAGTATTGCCCAGGGTTTGATGCCCGGGACCCTGTTTTACGAGACGATCTTTGTAATGGCCATTATCTTTTTCTGTTATTTTTATACCGCCATGATCTTCAATCCGGTTGATATAGCAGAGAACATGAAAAAACACGGAGGCTATGTCCCGGGTCTCAGACCCGGAAGGCGTACTTCCGAATATATTGACAAGGTCCTTACCAGGATTACCCTGATAGGTGCCATTTATGTCTCGGCGATTTGCGTATTGCCAAGCATATTGATTTCAAAGTTCAATGTCCCTTTTTATTTTGGAGGAACTGCCCTTCTGATTGTTGTAGGTGTGGGAATGGATACCATGGCTCAAATTGAGTCCCATCTTATCACAAGGAGCTACGAGGGTTTTATGAAGGGGGCCAGGTTGAAGGGAAGAAGATAGAATGATTGCAAAGGGAAACAAGGAAGACTAAATGTCCAAAGGTGATGCCATACAGGTCGAGGGAAAGGTGCTTGAAACCTTACCCAATGCCATGTTTCGCGTTGAACTTGAAAACGGCCATAAGGTCCTTGCACATATTTCAGGTAAAATGCGTATGCACTATATAAAGATATTGCCTGGTGATGTAGTGACTGTAGAGCTGTCGCCCTATGATCTGTCCAGGGGCCGCGTTGTATACAGGGCCAGGTAGACTTGGTCTGTGTGTATAATAAAGATTGAATAGCAGTGCGAAAGTGCGAAGGGTGAAAAGGGATATGCCATGAAGGTTAAAGCATCAATCAGACGTCGGTGTAAGAACTGCATAATAATACGACGCAGGGGCATACTGCGGGTGATTTGCAAAAATCCAAGACACAAACAGCGACAGGGATAGCTAGGGGGTTGATCAGTGGCAAGAATTGCAGGTATTGAGCTGCCAAAGAATAAGAGGCTGGAGATTGCGCTTACATATATTTATGGAATCGGGCGTACAAGTGCCCAGCAAATTCTAGATAAGGCAAAAATTGACAGGAATAAAAAGACCGATGATCTGACTGATCAGGATATTACGTCGCTGCGGAAGATTATAGATGCCGGCTATAAAGTGGAGGGAGATCTCCGCAGAGAGGTATCATTGAACATCAAGCGACTGATGGATTTTGGAAGTTATCGGGGTCTCAGGCACCGCAGAGGACTTCCTGTCAATGGACAGCGCACCAAAACAAATGCTCGTACTCGAAAGGGTCCCAGACGCTCAGTAGTCAAAAATAAGAGAAGGGCTCAGTAACGGAGGGTGAAATAATATGGCATCACCGAGAAGAGGTGGTCGAAAAGAAAAAAAGAATGTGCCGGAAGGTGTTGTGCATATACAGTCTACCTTTAATAACACTATAATAAACATAACTGATAAACAGGGGAATACAATTTCCTGGTCAAGTGCAGGTACTCAGGGTTTTAAGGGATCAAGAAAAGGCACCCCTTTTGCCGCTCAGGTAGCCGCTGAAAATGCAGTAAGAAAGGCGGCGGACCATGGCATGAGAAGTGTTGAGGTACATCTCAACGGGCCTGGTTCCGGACGAGAAGCGGCAGTGAGGGCCCTTCAGATAGCAGGATTTAAAATTTCAGTTATTCGAGACGTGACATCAATACCTCATAACGGTTGCAGGTCTCCTAAGAGACGGAGAGTATAGGACTGCATCAGAGTATTGCTTAAATTGAGCAATTAGCCTTTGGGGGTTAGCTATTAGTTTAATGATTACAGGATGTTTTGCTATTACAAAACCATTTTTCGAAGCTAAACGCTAATGGCTAACAGCTAATTGCTTATCTTAGATATTAAGTAGGCTTATTTTTTTATGTTTCCGAGTTATTGGAGGAAGTATTTTGGCTAGATATACAGGACCACGATGTCGCTTGTGTCGCAGGGAGGGGTGCAAGCTTTTTCTTAAGGGAGACAGGTGTTATTCGGATAAGTGTGCCTTTGAAAAACGCGGTTATGTGCCTGGGGAGCATGGCCAGGGCCGGATAAAGGCCTCTGACTACAGGATTCGGTTGAGAGAAAAACAGCGCGTCAGGCGCATGTATGGATTGCAGGAGGCACAATTCAGGAGTTATTTTGATAAGGTTGATCGTCAAAAGGGGGTCACAGGCACTAATCTTCTGGTATTGCTGGAAAGGCGTCTTGACGGCGTTGTTTATCGTCTTGGCTTTGCCGAGTCCAGATCACAGGCACGTCAGTTGGTCCGCCATGGACATTTCACCGTAAACGGGAAAAGGGTGTCCATACCATCATATCTGGTAAGACAGGGAGACGAAATCAGGGTGGCGGAGAAGAGCAAGTCAATACTTCCGATCAGACAGGCGCTGGGGGCCGTTGCCCGCAAGGGTGTGCCTGATTGGCTGGAACTGGATGAGGATAAGCTGCAAGGGACAGTGAAGGCAATGCCTGAACGAATGCATATAACCATGCCCATTCAGGAACAACTTATAGTCGAATTCTATTCTAAATAACAACCTTGTGATGCTGCTACGGATCCTGAATAAATTCCAGGGCGAAAGAATTAAATTATATCCGGTGTTCAAGAGGATTATACAGACAATATGACTGCTGAACAGACTCCATACTATCGCAACTGGCGGGAATTAATTTATCCAAACAGGCTGGAAGTCAATAGTGCGACACACACGAAATTTTACGGCAAATTCAGCTGTGAGCCTCTGGAGAGGGGTTATGGCATCACACTGGGTAATGCCTTGCGTCGTGTGCTCTTGTCGTCTTTACAGGGCGCCGCGATTATTTCCGTAAAGATTGAAGGTGTGTTACATGAGCTGGGAACCATACCGGGAGTGATTGAAGACGTAACAGATATTATCCTGAATCTGAAGGGTGTGCGCCTTAAGATCTTCAAAGATGAAGAAAAGGTCTTGCTGCTGGAAAAACAGGGGCCGGCAGAAGTGCATGCCAAGGATTTAGTTGCCCCGAATGGCGGAGTTGAAGTACTGAATCCCGATCATCATATTGCGACATTGACAAAAGATGGTGAATTAAGGATGGAAATGACGGCTAAATGGGGCAAGGGATACGTCTCTGCTGAAAACAATAAGGATCCTGATAAGCCTGTAGGTACTATACCTATAGACGCCCTGTTTTCTCCGGTGAAGAAGGTCAATTTTGTTGTTACCAAAGCCCGTGTTGGTCAAATGACGGACTATGACAAGTTGACCCTTGAAGTCCTGACCGATGGTACGGTCCTTCCTGAGGACACTATAGCTTATGCAGCAAAGATTCTGAAAGATCAATTTACGGTATTTATTAATTTTGATGAGAAGGAGGAGTCTCAAGAGGAGAAGCTCTCTTCTGAATTTGAAGGTAAAAGTGAATATCTGAACAGGAAAATTGATGAACTGGAATTTTCCGTACGCTCGGCCAATTGCCTTAAGAACGCCAACATACACTATATCGGCGAACTGGTACAAAAGACAGAACAGGACATGCTAAAGACAAAGAAATTTGGCCGGAAATCTCTGCAAGAGATTCAGGAAAACCTCGAGAGCATGGATTTACATTTGGGGATGAAGCTTAAGGGATGGACCCCGCCGGAGAAGACGGACGAGGGGAAAAATACTGACGAAAAAGAAGGTGATGAGTAATGAGACACCGAAGAAAGACGAATAGACTGGGGTGTAAGACAGCTCATCGCAAGGCGATGCTCGGGAATATGGTGACATCCTTATTGAGGTATGGTCGAATTGTTACAACGGTCCCAAGGGCCAAAGAGGTCAGGCGTGTGGCCGACAAAATGATTACCTTGGCAAAGGGGTCGAGCCTCCATGCGAGGCGCCAGGCCTTTTCAGTCATCCATGACCGCAAAGTCGTTATAAAACTCTTTGATAAATGGAGGCAGGAATTCGCCGATCGCAATGGTGGTTATACCAGGATAGTAAAGATAGGCCAGCGGAGGGGTGATGCCGCCATGATGTCTGTTGTGGAACTGGTTACCGATTCCCTGGAGCGCCCCAAGCCTCAACGTAAACCTTCAAAAACGGTGTCTGCCGACGCCTTGATACCGCAGGCAGGTCCGGTTTCCGTGAATAGGCCGGAACCTGTGAAAGAGGGGAATGACTTTGCTGAGAAAACTGAAATCAGTGAGGAGACATCGGTTGTCGAGGGGCTAAGTGTAAAGGAAGAGCTTCCTGCGGAGGAGGCCCTGGGAACAGAGGCGGACGCGGTTGACGAAAGTCCTGGTGATCAGACCTCCGTGGTGGATGTTGAATCAAAAGAGATCGAAGAAAAGAAGGGGGAAGAGAGTTCAGAGACAGGTAAGACTTGACCCGACCCCTTATAAAAAATATGGATTTCATCCGGTATCGTAGTTATTAGTTTACTGGTAAAGGGTGTAAACGATTGCCGGGTAATATAAAATATGCTTCAAATCGAATTGATTGCCCTCAAAGCTGCAGGTTTTGGGGGCATTATTTGTTAATAAAGCGACTTAAGGGGGTTAACTTTATTGACAACGTAAAAACAGGGTAATAAGCTTCAGAAACTATCTTGTGCTCCCAACCTAATTCTATCGCTACAGGGGTAAAGTATATGACAAAGATGACCGGAAAAGAAATGGTCGTAGAGGCCCTCAAGCAGGAAGGTGTAGATGTTATCTTCGGCTTTCCCGGCGGGGCCATTATAGATGTCTACGATACCTTGGAAAAAGACGGCACTATAAAGCACGTCCTGGTCCGACATGAACAAGGAGCGGCCCATGCTGCCGATGGTTATGCCAGGGCCTCCGGAAAGGTGGGGGTGTGTATAGCCACCTCAGGTCCGGGGGCTACTAATACTGTTACGGGTATAGCGACAGCATACATGGACTCGATCCCCATGGTCATATTTACCGGTCAGGTGCCTACCGCCCTGATCGGCAATGACGCCTTCCAGGAAGTGGATATCGTAGGCATTACCCGTCCCTGTACAAAGCACAATTACCTGGTTAAAGACGTCAATGACCTTCCCCGGGTCCTTAAGGAGGCCTTTTATGTTGCGAGGTCTGGTCGACCGGGTCCGGTCCTTATAGATCTTCCCAAGGATGTCCAGAACGGCAGGGCCGAGTTTGATTATCCGCAGGATATAAAGCTCCGTTCCTATAATCCTGTAATCGAGCCGCACGGCAAACAGGTCGAGCGGGCCTACAGATTAATTGAAAAGGCAAAGAGGCCTGTTATCTATGCAGGAGGGGGAATAATCATCTCTAATGCGGATACGGAGCTCAGGGCGCTTGCTAAAGCGATGCATATTCCTGTAACCATGACCCTGATGGGGCTGGGCGGATTTCCCGGCAGCCACGAATTGAGCCTGGGTATGCTGGGCATGCATGGTACATACTGTGCCAACATGGCAATGGCAAACAGCGATGTCATCATTGCCGTAGGCGCCCGCTTTGACGACAGGGTTACCGGGAAAATCGAGGCATTTGCCCCGCTGGCCAAGATAATTCACGTGGATATAGATCCGACGTCCATTCAGAAAAACGTAAAGGTGGATGTGCCGATAGTGGGCGACTGCAAGAGAATACTGAAGAAGCTGTTAGACATAGTGAAGGATGTAGGCCGTCCTGATGAGGCATGGATAGACCAGCACAAGGCCTGGTTGCAGCAGCTTGATACATGGAAAAAGCGCCATCCCCTCACATATAAAATGGAACCCGGTGTAATCAAACCCCAGAATGTCATTGAAAGGCTTTATGAGATGACAAAGGGACGGGCTATCATTACTACGGAGGTAGGCCAAAATCAGATGTGGACCGCCCAGTTCTATAAATTTGACAATCCGCGGACCCTCCTGACTTCCGGCGGCCTTGGAACCATGGGTTATGGATTCCCCGCAGCCATCGGGGCACAAATGGCCTTTCCCGACAAACTCGTGGTCGATGTGGCCGGCGACGGCAGCATACAGATGAATATCCAGGAGATGGCGACCGCCATGGAGCAGCGCCTGCCTGTTAAAATAGTCATTCTTAACAACCAGTTTCTCGGCATGGTCAGACAATGGCAGGAGCTGTTTTATAATCGTTGTTATGCATCCACCGAGTTTGAAATGACCCCTGATTTTGTAAAACTGGCTGAGGCTTATGGCGCCAAGGGGTTCAGGGCAACCAGGCCTGAAGAAATCGATGATGTGCTCAGCAAGGGTCTTGAAGCGGAAGGCCTGGCGATTATGGAATTTGCCATAGCACGTGAAGAAGGTGTGTTCCCGATGGTCCCGGCCGGAAAGGCTACGACTGAGATGTTGCTCGTTTGATATTTAGCATAAGGAGCTTGACCCTATGAAGCATACTCTCTCTGTATTAGTTGAAAATACTCCTGGTGCCCTTTCCCGCATAACCGGTCTCTTCAGCGGGAGGGCGTTTAATATTGAGAGCCTTAATGTGGCTGCGACCCTGGATCCGACCCTTTCACACCTCACATTGGTGACAAGGGGCGATGAACACATAATTGAGCAGATAATCAAACAGCTCAGGCGTCTGATAGATGTCTTAAAGGTCGTGGATGTCAGTGAAGGCGAGTTTGTTGAGCGTGAGATGTCATTGATCAAGGTCCGGGCCGAGGAGGAATACAGGGCCGAGATATTACGTATCAGCGATATATTCCGTTGCAAGATTGTTGATGTAAGCCCTAAATCTTACACCCTGGAGGTCACCGGACCGGAATCAAAACTAAAGGCAGTGATAGAGCTGCTTCGTCCAATTGGAATCAAGGAAATTACAAGAACCGGTAACATAGCTATGATGAGAGAAAAAAAGACGATTTAAGAAGGAGCGATAGAGGATGAGGATTTATTACGAAAAAGACGCCCCCATGGACATACTTCAAGGAAAGACTGTAGCCATAATCGGCTACGGCAGCCAAGGTCATGCCCATGCCCAAAATTTGAGAGACAGTGGAGTATCCGTTGTGGTGGGCGAGCTGACCGGGACACCAAATCATGATCTTGCAGTCAAACACGGATTTGAGCCTATGGATGCCGCAGAAGCTGCAGCCATGGCGGATTTCATTATGGTCCTGGTACCTGATCATATCCAGAGCCAGCTGTACGAAAGTGCTATCAAACCGAACCTGAAGACAGGGGACATGCTCCTTTTTGCACATGGTTTCAACATTCACTTCGGCCAGATAATCCCTCCTGCCGACGTGGATGTTACCATGGTGGCACCCAAAGGCCCTGGGCATTTAGTGCGCAGAGAATATGAAAAGGGGGCGGGTGTGCCCAGCCTTGTAGCCATATATCAGGATTACACCGGAGAAGCCCTTAAGGGGGCGCTTGCTTATGCAAACGGCATAGGGGCTACCCGTGCGGGGGTCATTGAGACCACATATAAAGAAGAGACAGAGACCGATCTGTTCGGTGAACAGTGTGTCCTTTGCGGTGGAGTCACGGAGCTGATAAAGGCCGGTTTTGAGACCCTGGTTGAGGCGGGCTATCAACCGGAAATAGCATACTTTGAGTGCTGCCACGAACTCAAGCTCATAGTTGATCTGATTTATGAAGGCGGTTTGTCTCAGATGCGATACTCGATCAGTGATACGGCGGAATATGGAGACCTTACCAGAGGAAAACGTATAATAACCGAAGAGACAAGAAAGGAGATGCGCAAGATCCTTGATGAGGTTCAGAGCGGCAGATTCGCCAATGAGTGGATGCTGGAAAACCAGGTCAAACGCCCTGTATTCAACGCCCTTAGACAGCGGGAAAAGGAACACCCCTTGGAGAAGGTCGGCGCCCGCCTGAGGGATATGATGAGCTGGCTCAAGAAGTAGCCCTTTTTTCTGAGTCCTTAATGCTTTCTCATCGCATTCCGGTTGCCGAGGAAGGAGTCCCTTTTATAGGTATTGCCGTCCTGGCCGCTGTGATATGTGCTATACTGGAGTGGCCTGTACCGGCCGTGGTCTTTTTTGTGATCTCGGCCTTTATTCTCTTTTTCTTTCGAGACCCTGAACGTGTAATTCCGTCGGGTTTGGGCCTGGTGGTATCACCTGCCGACGGCAGGGTCATAGATATAGCTGAAGATAACCGGGGATCTCTTAACGGAAAAGACGTAAGACGGATCAGTATATTCATGAATATTTTTAATGTACATGTCAACAGGGCGCCAATTACGGGCGAGGTGCAACAGATCTCTTACCGGTCCGGGGCCTTTTGGCCTGCTGATCGTAAAAGGGCCTTGCTTGAAAACGAACGAAATGCCGTTTTGATCCGCGGCGAGGACGGAGTGGAGCTGACCGTCGTACAGGTGGCAGGTATAATAGCCAGGCGGATTGTCTGCTGGGTTGAGGTTGGGGATAGGGTTAAAATCGGTGAACGCTTTGGACTCATTCGTTTTGGATCCCGTCTCGACGTGTATGTCCCTAAAGATTTTTCAGTGTTGGTGAAAAAGGGCGACCGGACAGCGGCAGGACAGACGATTCTTGCTAAAAATGTCCTGTTGTAAAGGCCCGAATATCATATAATTAAGAGATTAATTTCCACCCCTTATCTTCCACGGAGGTTCCCCATGCAACGAAAACAGAGCGGCGATTCAGATGACAAGGCTTTAAGAAGGGGCATATATATACTTCCAAACCTGCTGACCTCGGCGAGCCTGTTCAGTGGATTCTATGCCGTTATTGCCGCGATCAATGGAAATTATCATGCCGCTGCGGTTGCCATACTGATAGCCGGTGTCTTAGATGGTCTGGACGGCAGGGTGGCCCGTTGGACCCGCACAACGAGCAGATTCGGTATGGAGTATGATTCCCTTTCAGACCTGGTGGCCTTTGGGGTGGCCCCCGGCATACTTGCCTTTATCTGGGGACTTCAGGATTACGGCCGGCTGGGATGGCTTGCCGCATTTCTGTATGTGGCGACAACCGCCCTCAGGCTGGCCAGATTCAACATACTGAGTCAGAGCGGCAACAGCGGCACCAGAGGCTACTTTCTCGGTCTGCCGTGTCCCTCTGCAGCGGCAGTATTGGCTACATCCGTGCTTTTATGCCAGTATTGCGGAATATTCGGGCCTGTGCGTCATGTGGCAGTGCTGATCATGGTTTACGGTCTTTCCTTCCTTATGGTAAGCAATGTGCGTTACTATGGTTTCAAGGAGGTACGGTGGCTTCAGCAACACCCCTTTTCCGGTATGGTATTGCTGATTCTGGCCATAATGGTAGTTGCCGTAGAGCCCAGGGTTACGTTGTTTTTCCTCGTGGCCGCATATGTTATATCAGGGCCTGTATTGATGTCTTCCAAGGCACTGAGGCCCAGGCTGGTGAGGTCTGGAGCGGTTCATAGAAGTGACGAAAAGGGTATTTCTTTCGGCAAAGACAATCGGACGCAGAAAAAATGAACAACAGTGAAAGAATAATAATATTTGATACCACATTAAGAGACGGGGAGCAGTCCCCCAGCGTGTCTCTGAACGTCGAGGAAAAACTCCAGATCGGGAGACAGTTGAAAAAGCTGAATGTCGATGTGATCGAGGCCGGATTTCCAGTCGCCTCTTCAGGTGATTTTGAGAGTGTAAGGCGTATTTCGCAGGAACTCAAGGGCCTGCAGGTTGCCGCCCTGGCCCGTGCCAATGAGAAAGACATCGATACCGCATGGGAGGCCTTGAAGGAGGGAGAAAACCCTCGAATACATACATTCATTGCCACCTCTGATATTCACCTTCAGTATAAACTGAGAAAGACACGGGAGCAGGTACTGGATATGGCCCGGTCTGCGGTAGAGTATGCAGTAAAATTTACCGGTAATGTGGAGTTTTCCGCTGAAGACGCAAGCCGGAGCGATCTTGACTTCCTGTGTAAGGTCTTTGAGGCAGTGATAGACGCCGGTGCCACCACTGTCAATTTCCCGGACACGGTGGGATATGCCGTACCACACAATTTCGGCAGGATGATTCGATATGTGATGGAGCACACGGCAAATATCCATAAAGCGGTCTTGAGTGTGCACTGTCATAATGACCTGGGTCTGGCCACGGCGAATGTGCTTGAGGCTATAGAGAATGGTGCGAGACAGGTTGAGTGCACTATAAACGGCATAGGTGAGAGGGCCGGAAATGCCGCGATGGAAGAGGTGGTCATGGCGATCCGCACCCGGCGGGACCTCCTTCCGTTTGATACCGCGATATGTTCTCAGCATATCATGACCGTAAGCCGACTGGTAAGCATGCTTACCGGAATGGTGGTCCAGGCAAACAAGGCCATAGTAGGGGCCAATGCCTTTGCACACGAGTCCGGAATCCACCAGGACGGGGTCTTAAAGGAACGTACCACTTATGAGATTATCGACCCCAAAGACATAGGACTCAGCAAAGGGACCCTGGTACTGGGGAAGCACTCCGGGAGACATGCCCTTAAGGCAAAGATCGAAGAAATAGGCTACAGGCTCAGCGATGAAGAAATCGACAGGGTATTTACCAGGTTCAAGTCCCTTGCAGACAAGAAAAAGGAGATCTATCCAGAGGATATCGAGGCCCTTGTTGCGGAGGAAGTGCTCCGGATTCCAGATCGTTATCACCTTGCCTATCTCTATGTTGCCGGTGGAAGCGGTATCAAACCGACCGCGACAGTAATACTTAAAATAGACGGCAATGAAGTTTCCGGAGTGAGCCTGGGGGCCGGTCCTATAGATGCGGCATATAAGGCGGTGGCAAAGCTTGTAAAGACCGAGAGCCGTTTACTCGGTTTTGCCGTCAACTCTATTACGGGAGGCACTGATGCCCTGGGAGAGGTCACTGTGCGTCTTGAAGAAGGCAGCCATGTAGTTACAGGACACGGTACAGATCCTGATATAATTACCGCCAGTGTCATGGCCTATTTGAACGCCCTGAATCGCCTTGAACACTCAAAGGAAAATGCATTGCATAAAAGAAATGTTGAGTTGTGAATATTGAATTGTGAATTGCGTTAAAACGATTAGAATACTGAACAGAGATCTTCAGCCTGTATGTCAATGGATACCTGAAAAGATTATTCCCTATTTAAGATTTCGTATTCAACATTTTTACAACGTCAATGGTGTGTAGAGAGATATTATGAGCCGATCGATGACAATGGCTGAAAAGATCCTGGCCGCACATGCCGGTCTGGACAGTGTGGAGCCGGGTCAGTTGGTGGAAGTCGATGTAGACTTTGCACTTGGCAACGATATAACAGCCCCCATTGCCATAAAGACCTTCAGGCAGGCGGGCGTAAAAACTGTATTTGATAGAGAAAGGCTGGCCCTGGTATCAGATCACTTTGTCCCCAACAAGGACATTATGAGTGCTGAGCAGGCCCTGATCCTGAGAGAGTTTGCCGCTGAGCATGGTATTGTTCATCACTATGATGGCGGAGAATCCGGTGTAGAGCACGTTCTGCTCCCTGAAAAGGGTCTGGTGGTTCCCGGTGATGTGGTTATAGGGGCCGACAGCCACACGTGTACATACGGTGCCATGGGGATCTTTGCCACTGGAGTAGGAAGCACTGATCTGGCTGCTGTCATGATAACAGGAAAGACCTGGTTCAAGGTGCCCAGGTCCATAAAGTTTGTTTATAAAGGAAACTTAAGCCCATGGGTGGGCGGCAAGGATTTGATACTTTACACCATAGGAGATATCGGTGTGGACGGGGCCCTTTATATGGCCATGGAGTTTACCGGTCCGGTGATGGATTCCATGTCCATGGCCGGCCGTTTTACCATGTCAAATATGGCCATTGAGGCGGGCGGCAAGGTGGGGCTTGTCAATCCCGATGACACGACTCTGAATTATGTGAATGGCCGGGCCGTCAGGGATTCTGTCCTATATCGCAGCGATGAGGATGCCGAATACGCAAGGGTTATCGACTATGACTGCAGTGGAATAGAGCCTCAGGTGGCCTTTCCACATCTGCCTGAAAATACAAAGGGTATTTCAGAAGTGGGGAATATACCCCTGGATCAGGTGGTGATCGGTTCCTGTACGAATGGCCGTCTGGAAGACCTGGCTCTGGCCGCTGATGTCATATCCGGGAAAAAGGTCTCGAAAGGTCTTAGACTTATTGTCCTTCCTACTACTCCCACGGTGTATATGCAGGCCCTCAGCGCGGGGATTCTCGCGACCTTTATGAATGCCGGGGCGGTAATAGGCCCGCCCACCTGCGGCCCCTGTCTCGGAGGGCATATGGGGGTTCTTGCCAAGGGGGAACGTGCGCTTGCCACCACAAACAGGAATTTTGTCGGCCGCATGGGACATCCCAAGAGCGAGGTATATCTGGCGAATCCGGCCATTGCCGCTGCAAGTGCGGTGTTGGGCAGAATCGCAAGTCCTGACGAACTTTAATACAACCGGGGATTGGTGATCATGAAAATCAAAGGAAAGGTCTGGAAATTCGGGGAAAATATAGATACAGATGTGATTATTCCTGCACGTTATCTCAACACCTCGGACCCTGAAGAACTTGCCAAACACTGCATGGAGGACGCTGATCCTGATTTTTCCAGAAAGATAAAACCCGGAGACATAATTGTTGCGGGGAAAAATTTTGGTTGCGGTTCTTCCAGGGAACATGCACCCATAGCCCTCAAGGCGGCGGGTATCGGTTGTGTAATTGCACCGAGCTTTGCCAGGATTTTTTATCGCAATGCCTTTAATATGGGGCTGCCCATATTTGAGTGCGATGGAATATCCGGCGGCATCAGAGCGGGTGACGTGGTGGAGGTGAACGCCGATACGGGAGAGATCCGGGATTTGACTACGGGAGATGTTTTCAGCGCCCAGCCGATACCTCCCTTCATGCAGGAGTTGATTTCAGACGGGGGATTGATTCCCCATGTGCTTAAAAATCTGTGAATTTTGAATATTGAATATTCAGCATTCAATATTTTTTGTAAAGGATTTGAATAATGAATACATATAAAATTGCTGTTATTCCGGGGGACGGGACAGGTCCTGAAGTTATAAATGAAGGGGTCAAGGTCCTCAAGGCCGCATCCGATCGTTTCGGTTTCGACCTTGACCTTACGTGGTATGATTATGGTGGTGAAAGGTATTTGCAGACAGGAGAGGTCCTTCCGGAAGGAGCAGCGAAAGACCTCATGCAATACCGGGCGGTTTATCTCGGGGCCATTGGTCATCCTGACGTAAGGCCGGGCATTCTGGAAAAGGGGATACTCCTTGCCCTGCGGTTTGCATTGGATCAGTATATAAATCTTCGACCGGTCATCCTGTATCCAGGCGTGGATACGCCTTTAAAAGACAAGGGACCCGGGGACATAGATTTCGTGGTCGTCAGAGAGAATACCGAAGGCCTTTATGCCGGGGCCGGCGGTGTACTCAAAAAGGGTACTCCTGATGAGGTGGCTGTTCAGGAATCCATTAACACAAGAAAGGGCGTGGAACGATGCATCCGCTTTGCCTTTGATTACTGCAGGCGCCGCAATAAAGGGAAAAAGGTCACTCTGTGCGGAAAGACCAATGTGCTTACCTATGCCTTTGACCTGTGGGAGCGGACGTTCTATGATATTGCGGGAGAGTATCCTGATATTGCAACGGACTATGCCCATGTGGATGCGACCTGCATGTGGATGATCAAGAACCCCGAATGGTTTGATGTGATAGTCACTGATAACATGTTCGGTGACATCATTACAGACCTGGGGGCCATGATACAGGGAGGCATGGGTATTGCCGCGGGAGGCAATCTCAACCCGGAGGGCGTTTCCATGTTCGAGCCCATAGGCGGCTCGGCCCCCAAGTATAAGGGTAAAAATGTTATTAATCCCCTGGCCGCCATATGCGCCGGTCAGATGATGCTGGAGTACCTGGGCGAGGTCGATGCGGCAAACGCCGTTGAAGACGGCGTCAAGAAGGTGGTCGCTCAGGATCTGAAGAGCCTTTCCGCCGGCAGAATGGGCTGCAGCACAAGCGAGGTTGGGGATTTAGTGGCCGGTTATATAATGAAATAGATTAGATTTGGTAATTCAGCTATCAATTATATTGCGGAGGGGTTATGGCAAAGACTTTCAGTGTGGCGGTAGCCGGTGCCACCGGTGCAGTCGGTCAGACTATGATAAAGGTCCTGGAGGAACGTAATTTCCCTGTCAGGGAGATACGTTTTCTGGCCTCTGAACGTTCCGAAGGAAAAGAGCTTTCCTTCAAGGCAGAGAAGGTCAGAGTTCAAAAGCTTGATCACAACTCCTTTGACGGAGTGGATATTGCAATTTTTTCCGCCGGCGGCGACAGGAGCCTCACTTTTGCCCCCTCGGCCGCCAGTGCCGGGGCGGTGGTTGTGGACAATTCGAACGCATGGCGTATGGACCCCGAAATCCCTCTGGTGGTGCCGGAGGTAAATCCCCATGCCGTTTCCGGCTACAAGGCAAAAGGCATTATAGCCAATCCCAACTGCTCTACCATACAGATGGTTGTGGCCCTCAAGCCATTGTATGACTATGCACGCATAAAACGCATCGTAGTATCCACCTATCAGGCCGTGTCTGGTTCCGGCCTTAAGGCCGTACGCGAGCTTGAAAACCAGGTAAGGTCATGGGCGAAGGGCAGGACACCTGAGGCCAGTGTCTATCCTCACCAGATCGCATTCAACTGCCTTCCCCACATAGATGCCTTTATGGACAACGGCTATACCAGGGAAGAGATGAAGATGGTCAATGAGACCAGAAAGATCATGGAGGACCCCGAGATCCAGGTCTCCGCCACTACGGTCAGGGTCCCTGTATTCTATAGCCACTCTGAGGCTGTGAATGTACAGTTCGAGAGAAAGGTCAGCGTATCCAAGGCCAGAGAACTCCTCTCCAAGGCGCCTGGAATCAAGGTCGTTGATGACCTGTCACGTAATGTCTATCCACTCGCCCTGGATGCCGAAGGACAGGATCTTACCCTTGTCGGCAGGATACGGGAGGATATCTCCCAGGCCAACGGGCTTGATTTATGGGTGGTAGCGGACAATATCAGAAAGGGTGCCGCTACTAATGCCGTTCAGATAGCGGAGTTGCTGGCGGAAAGTTATTTGTAACCGTTGAACCTGTAAAACTGAAAGGAGGTATGTCATGACGGAAAAGGCAGGTCACTACTCTGCGGATTTTAACAGGGCATTGGAAATAGGGCGTCCGCCCAATGTGGTGAAGCTTTTCCCCAACTCAAAGGCCATGCTGGTGAGCGGCAAGGTCATCGACAGGGCAATGCTGGCCAAGGGCAAGGCCATGACTATTGCGGCCAACGGCAGAAATAATATGGTCATTCGCGGCGTTCTGGCCGCGGCCCAGAGGGCCAATGCAGCTATAATAATAGAAATAGCCAGGTCGGAAGGCGGTGCGAATGCCTATTGTGCCGTTAATTACTGGAATATGGCCACGCTGGTTGATCAGGTCTGTAATGAGCTGGGAATCACAATACCGGTGGCAATTCATGCCGATCATTACGGCATAAAGAAAGAAGAGGATGTGAAACCGGCAAAGGTAGAGATTCCCACCCTCTTTGAGGCCGGCATGACCTCCATAGCGATCGATGCATCACACCTCCCGGACGACAAGAACCTGCTTGCGAATCTGCAGCTGGCACCCCTTGTCCCTAAATGGGCCGGGCTGGAGACAGAGGTAGGTGAAATCAAGGGGAAAGAAGGGCTTTCGACGGTTGGAGAGGCCCTGTTTCTGATTCAGGGCCTTAACGCCCATGATGTCTTCCCTGACTGGATAGCCCTTAACAACGGCTCCACACACGGTATTGAAGCGAGTGATCTGGGGATACAGGTGGAATTGACCAGAGAGATCCACGAGGCCCTGGCCAGATACAAGGTCTCGGGTGCTCAGCACGGCACTTCGGGAAATAACTCCGAGAGATTGAGGGAGATTGCCTCAACGACCAATACCACAAAGGCCAATGTGGCAACCGCCCTTCAGATGATCTCATGGGGCCTTGAGGTGAATGATTACGGCAATGCGGTAACGGATGAATACGGGAATTTTATCAAGGTTGAAGGAGAGGGGGTAACAGAGGAGCTGTGGGCTGAGATGACGGCCTATGCCGAATCCAAGGGACTCAAAAAGGGCAATTATAAAAAATTGAACCTGCCCTTTGAGAACAAGCTGCTCGGACTGCCCATGGATATAAGAAAGAGAATGGCCGATCGTGTGGAGGCATTTGTATACAATATGCTGGTCAATGTGTTTAACGCCCGGGACACTGCACCCCTGGCCATAGATGCCATACTGACCGCAGGGTCCTATGACCTTGGTCCCAAGACAGATCGGCTGGAGGATGCACTGGAATGGACCGAGAGCAGGATTGTTGAGAGGGCCGGCACAATCCAGTAGCGATAATGGATCGGAGGGCGGCTTCGACGATTAACGTCTCATGAGAATCACCGGAGGTCATGCCCGGGGTCGTCGTTTGTTAGGGCCCAAAGGCCGCTTTCTGCGTCCTACATCAGATCTCGTAAGGGAGGCCCTGTTCCAGATCCTGCATGCCCATATGGAATTACCGTGGGAATCGTGCAATGTCCTGGATCTCTTTGCCGGCACAGGGGCGCTGGGGATTGAGGCCCTCTCCAGGGGGGTCAGGCAGGTGGTCTTTGCAGATCATCACGGATCCGCCCTTGACCTTATAAGACGAAACCTGGATTTATGCGGTTTTAAAGACCGGGCAAAGGTGATCAGGGCCGATGTCAGGACCAATTCAAAGTTACTTAACCGTGTTCTTGAATACGGCCCCTTTAATCTGATATTCGCCGACCCTCCTTATTCTCAGGGCCTTGGTAAAAGGGCGATGGATTGGGTGGTTGATTCCTGTGCCCTGGTCCCCGGGGGTTTTGTGATCATTGAAGAATTCAAGGGAGAACAGCTCCCTCTCCAGGCTGTATCCAGTGATGAAACCAAGGGAAAAGGTGAGGGGACAAAATCTTCCCTTCAGCTTGTGGACAAACGCGTATACGGCCAGACTGAACTCTGGTTTTACAGGTGAAAATAATGCAATCAAATCCGTTATCCCGCACAGCCGTCTATCCCGGCACCTTTGATCCGGTTACCAACGGTCATTTGGACATTGTTGACCGGGCCCTGAAGATGTTTGACCAGGTAGTGATTGCCATCGGCACCAATCCGGTAAAAGAGAGCCTGTTTACAATCGAGGAACGTCTGGAAATGGTGCGCGAGACCGCTGGAATAAACGGAAGGGTACAGATCACCAGCTTTGACGGTCTCCTGGTGGATCTTGCAGCCAGATACGGGGCCTGCGCCATACTGCGCGGGCTGAGAGCAGTCTCGGACTTTGATTATGAACTCCAGCGGGCCTTGATGAACCGCAAGCTGTCCCCGGATATAGAGACTGTATTTTTAATGACCGGGTTCCGATGGATCTATATAAGCTCCACCATAGTGAAGGAGGCGGCGCGTTTCGGCGGGAGCCTGGAGGGGCTTGTCCCGCCGTTTGTAGAGGATCGTTTAAGAAAGGCCTTCAGGCAGGGCAGGTAAGGTGTGATGGGGATGGATATGGTTTTTACCATCTATGTCTCTTAATCAACACTCCGCTTAAATCTGCCCTGGCTGATTCCTGATTTTTATTGAGACCATGCCCCGCCTGACAAGAAAGAAGTCATCCCGAATCATTCAGCGACCGGAAGGGCAAAATATAAATCCCATGAGAGCTTCTCCGGAGGAAAGCAGAAACCCGCCACTGCATAATTTTCGTTTCCATCATATGGAAAGCGCATCCAGAGCTGGGGGTCAAGCGTCTGATCATTAATGTTCATTTTGTGCAGGGCCTGGCTCAAGTCCAGGCCGGGTATCGCACAGGCACTGGCCGACGAGGGGTCAAGCGAAGGGGGTGTCCCCTGCCCGAAATCCGTTATTGTCCACGCAACCGGCTGCGCAGACAGGTTCAGGACAAACTTGATCCACCACAGCCCGGGTGTCTCTCCCGGAAGGCCTATGGCGACATTTTCCATTAACATTTCGCCGCAGCTGTTTGTTGATATATCGGCCAGATAGAAGGAAAACAATTCCCCCGGCCTGAGAGGGGAACCGTAAAGTGACCGATTCACCGCCGCCGCGACCAGTTCCGCGTATTCTGTGCTGGTTTGGCCGTCTTCTGTCATGGTACACTCTTCCTTAACCAGACCGATGCCCTCGGCAAACCAGGAACGACACGTTTCTAATTCATCTCCAGAGTCAAAACTTAACTGTATTCGAAGACAATTATTGAATGTGCCGGCATATACCGTGACGTCCTCCACGGCCTCAAGGGTGATCTCTATTTCTATCGCCTCATCTCCTGCCGAGGCGGACCAGCTTTTTGTCTGGTTTAGATCAAGCTGCCTCGGTACTATGAGAAGGGGCGGATCAAAATCAATAGATTCAATTTCTCCGCCATCGTATTCCACCTGACGATAGAATTTCAGACCTTCGTTATCCCACGCCTGGGCCTCATATTCTTCACACCAGCATCCGCTGGAAAGCTCTCCTGTAACAAAGGTCTCTATTCCTCCAATGGTCTCTGTCCTGGAAATCCACTCTCTGTTCAGTTCCCACCTGGTCTGGCCGCCCCCTGTTTCGCCCTCCAGATAAAGGCGGACATCTCCTGCTCTAAGGGGATAATATTGCGACAGGTCATAGGCAAGGGACTCATGGCCGCTGGTATGGAAAATCAACAGGGCTATTAACCCCGACCACCAATAAAAAAAATTGAAATTTGCATGGATTTTCATTTTTTCGGTCTCCCTTTGCACAAAGTACGGATCGAATTCATTATATCGAATTCATTATAGAGATTATAGAGATAGAACGATTGAATTGCAAAGGGCTTGAAACATGATTCCGCTCAAAAAACAGGGATGCAAAGGTGGCTGTGGGGCAAATTTGGTTCAAGAAATGGGGAGATAATGCCGATAATGCAATATTACCAAAGAACAAAATCTCTCTTCAGAAAATCACACTTTATAGAAAATTGAAAAGGCGCTGAAAAGAATAGGCACTTGCAATGATAATCCATCCCAAAGGCACAAATTTATATATTGCCCGGTGATAACCATGGGCAAAGAGATAACCAGGAGGCAGTTTTTAAGGGAGACTCTCGGTACAACCGCTACTCTCAGTGCAGGGTTTTTTAGTGCCCAGTATCAATCTTAAAAAAACAGTTCAATGTAAAAATTGTGGAGCAGTTAACATCTATAACTTATCATATCTCACTTATCTTAATTACCGGGAAGAATCCATGGCCTGCCATGATTGCGGAGTCGATCTCGGGACACTTAAATACGATATCAAATGCACCAGCTAC
>DQXT01000019.1 GCA_011042225.1 Deltaproteobacteria bacterium
AGATGCCTAAACCCGGTGATGTCGTTGTAGCCATAGATTCACGATATTTTCGACCAACTGAAGTTGAGGCATTGATCGGAGATCCATCCAAGGCGCGAATGAAATTGGATTGGTCGCCCAGGACCGGTTTTAGAGACATGATACGCGAAATGGTGAAAAAGGATATACTGGATGCAAGGCGCGATGCCTTATGCAGGGCCTCCGGATATTTGACGTACCAGCATTATGAATAGAGGAAAATCACTTTCAGAAACAACTTGCCCATATTTAAGGATGAATTTTAGTGCATCCGAGCGTTTCGACATGATTGACATTCTTCGCTTCAGTCTCAATTTTAGCTGGGGGCAGTTCGATTAATCGACAGCCCATGACTTTTTCCGAAATGTGCTATCTTTTGAGGTTTGAGCTTGCCGCGCATATAAAGCCTTCTGATTTCTTCATTGTCCAGCAGAGATAGAATGTAGCTGATGTGCCCGGAATATCCTGCAGAATCAAGCTGTTGTATCTTTTTTACTGTATTCTTAGCCAGATTTAATGCCTGGCGGTGAACAGTAGGCGATGTACCATTACAGTCTTTGACTGAATAAAGCCACCTGCAACTAAAAGGACGGATATCATAAATTATACAGGTCTTATCCTTTTTGAGAAAGGCGCATCTGGAAAGTACCCCCTTTTCTCTCTCCATTTTGTTTTGAGCCAATCCAGCCTTTATTTTCGATTTTAGCGGTTCTGCAAACGTGGCCATCCGCTTATGGATGATAATGCCTTCAAGGGTTGTGATATCAATATTACCAACATCTATACAACAGTTAGCACAGCCCTTTACACATACTGCTGAAGTTTTAAACTCGGCTACGTCTATTTCGTACTGGTTGTATAACTCTTTGAGCTTTTCACTTTTTCCTATTTTCATCTTTTATAAACACATATCTCCGCTGTTTACCGGTTAAGAATTCACTTTATCAAATTTCCCAAGGGGCTTACCCTTTTTACAAGGTTGATTATTCAGAAGGAGTATGGGAAATCCAAGAGGACTCAGCCGATTCACATAACACGCATATCGAAATGACTCCTGTATTTTTATGCACATGCCACATTGTCATATATGGTCTGTTAAAGATCAAGACCATGAATGATCATCATATAAGCCTTCAGATTCATTCTTAGCCTTCAAATACGTATCGCAGGCGCATCTCCACATGGAATTCCCAACAGGTATCGTCGGAGTATTCTAATATCTCAGGATAGCGAAGTACAAATAGAATTGTCCGGTTTTATAACAAATAAACCGGCCCATTTTATTTATCATTTATTAACCACCTTTTTTATTGACACTCGAAAGATATTTCTTATATAATATATTTGTATAGCTGGGAAATCAGCTACAGGTAGGTCGATAAGGCTATCGAGTGGCAGGTCTGTAAATTAAGAGGCTACAAAGAGTGCCTCTTTTTTTATAGATAAGCCCTTGAGGAAACATGACACTCTGTATGGATCAGAAATTACCTGAAAGGCGGATCCTTTCCGTTTGGGCGTTTCGAAACCATGGCAAGTGCAACACATGGGTCGAAAGCGCCCATAGTTTTTAGGAAAGGAGGTAAAGTTTATGGCACAAGGAACTGTTAAATGGTTCAACGATCAAAAAGGCTTTGGTTTCATCTCTCAAGAGAGTGGGCCTGATGTCTTTGTCCACTTCAGCGCTATTGAGGGCAGCGGATTCAAGTCTTTAGAAGAAGGGCAAAAAGTGGAATTTGATGTGGTTGAGGGTCCCAAGGGTCCCCAGGCTTCAAACGTGCGCTCCTAGTGCCGGTTGGCCTAGGAAATCAGGACTGAAAAGCGGGTTTTGTTTTCCAGGACCCGCTTTTTTCGTTTTATTTTTCCAACCGATTTTAACTATAATGGTCCTTAAACCTGAGCAACTGATAAAACTAAAAGTTTATTTCGTACAAAACACTATTAGAGAATTGCAGTTGTTTCTAGAGGAATATATTAATGAAACTTTATATTGGGAATTTGCCTTTTAATACCACAGAAGCAGATGTTCACAAAATGCTTGAGCAGTATGGGGCTATCGAGTCCTTTAACTGGATTACTGATCGCGATACAGGGAGACCGCGTGGTTTTTGCTTTGCCGAAATGGATAATGCCGATGCCGATGCCGCCATAAAAGCTCTTAACGGCAAAGACCTCAATGGGCGCAGTTTAAAGATAAACGAGGCAAGGGCACGAAATGAACGACGAAAGAAACGTTCATGGTAAAATGAAAAATTTTTAAATAGATTTTAGCAAAAATCAGAGAAGACCATAAAGTTTCTCAGGCCCCATATATAGCCAGGAAATAGAAATCATTCATAGGGTCGTTTTTTGATAAACAAATGATTCGGCTCAAAGAGTTCAGGGTGTAACGCCGCAGACAGGAGAAACGAGTGCGCATTATAGCTTTTGGGGACATTCATCTAGAGTATGTGGGTGTAGAGAATATCACTGGGCTTTCAAAGGCTGACTTAGTTATAATTACAGGGGATTTTACAAATTTTGGAGAGCAAGAAGACGCCTCACCCATAATTGATGCCATTCGGCGTATTAATCCCAAAATATGTGCTGTTCCAGGTAATATGGATAAGGCATCAGTCGAAAACTATCTGGATGAACTGTGTATCAATATCCATGGCAAAGGATTTGTGTTGGGGGATTTGGGGATTTTCGGTGTAGGAGGATCTAATCCTACTCCATTTAATACACCAACCGAGTTCTCTGAAGAAGAACTTGGGAAAATTGTAAATAGCGCATACAAAGATGTTAAACATGCACCTATTAAGGTCCTTATATCCCATACCCCTCCTTTTAACACTGCTACTGACTTGATAGGCGGTGGAGTCCATGTGGGCAGCACAGCCATCAGGGAATTCATCGAAAAAAAACAGCCTGATTTTTGTTTCACAGGCCACATACACGAATCCAGAGGAGAGGATCAGATAGGGCGTACCCTGATACTCAATCCGGGGATGCTGAAAGATGGGGGCTGGATAGAACTCAATAGTCAGGATGACGGGAGTTTTATCGCTCGTCTTAACTAGGTGTCATCCAATCTGCTGAATTGTTTGTGCATATACAATTCAGCAGATCTCACTCAACCTATGGATTTTTTGGGATTCTAAATTGGAAAATCTGTTTGAGTAATAGTGGGCTGGGCTATCCTCCTGCTTCCATCCAGATTGCTGAATTTCCAGTTGCTTTGAGATAGAGGAGGAAATCTTTATTTCACCTCTTCAAAGTCAGCATCCACTACGTCATCATCTCCTCCGCCTTTGCCAGTTTTTTCACCCTTACCGGATGTATCTGTAGTTTCACCTTCTTTAGAACCTGCAGCCTGCTGATACATCATTTCAGCTAGCTTGTGAGAAGCCTGCATAAGGTCATCCTGTGCCTTTTTAATTGCCTCGGTATCTGAGCCTTCCATGGCCTTTCTAAGATCTTTGATTCTATCATTTATCTGATCTTTGGTAGCAGTATCTACCTTGTCTCCAAGTTCCTGCAGACTCTTTTCAGTGCTGTAAATCAGAGTATCAGCCTGATTTCGGAGTTCCGCCGCCTCTCTGTGTTTTTTGTCTTCCTCGGCATGAAGTTCGGCATCCTTGGTCATTTTCTGGATTTCCTCCTCACTAAGACCACTGGAGGCCTGGATCCTGATGGACTGCTCCTTGCCGGTTGCCAAGTCCTTTGCTGATACATTTAGAATGCCATTCGCATCTATATCAAAAGTGACCTCTATCTGAGGCACGCCACGGGGTGCCGGCGGAATTCCAACCAGCTCGAATCGTCCGATGGTCTTGTTGCCGGCTGTCATTTCACGTTCACCTTGCAGTACGTGTATGGTTACTGCATTCTGATTATCAGCAGCAGTCGTGAAAATTTGGCTCTTTCGAGTTGGAATGGTAGTATTTTTTTCAATCAGCTTGGTCATGACTTGACCGAGTGTCTCAATGCCGAGGGAAAGGGGGGTCACATCCAGGAGCAGTACGTCCTTGACGTCGCCTTTAAGGACCGCTCCCTGTATGGCGGCACCTATTGCCACAACTTCATCAGGATTAACACCTTTGTGAGGCTCTTTGCCAAATAATTTTGCGACCTTTTCTTGAACCTTTGGCATACGGGTCATGCCGCCAACCAGTATAACTTCGTTTATGTCAGCAGGAGTGAGACCGGCGTCTTTAAGAGCTATTTGACAAGGACCTCCAACGCGATCGATTAGATCTCCTACCAGGGACTCAAGCTTAGACTTGCTTAACTTAATGACCAAGTGCTTCGGACCACTGGCATCAGCCGTAATGAATGGCAGATTAATCTCAGTCTCAGGAGTGCTTGAGAGTTCGCACTTGGCCTTTTCAGCCGCTTCTTTCAGACGCTGAAGGGCCATACGATCCTGCCTGAGGTCCATACCATGTTCTTTCTTGAATTCGTCTGCCAGCCAATCAACTATACGCAGGTCAAAGTCCTCGCCACCAAGAAACGTGTCTCCGTTAGTAGATTTTACCTCAAATACACCTTCTCCGATCTCCAGTATGGAGATATCGAAAGTTCCGCCGCCCAAATCAAATACGGCAATCTTCTCTTCTGACTTTTTATCCAAACCATAGGCCAGAGCTGCTGCTGTCGGCTCATTGATTATGCGCAGGACATTTAATCCTGCAATCCGACCCGCATCTTTAGTAGACTGACGCTGACTGTCATTGAAATAGGCCGGCACGGTAATCACCGCATCAGTTACCTTTTCACCAAGGTAATCGTCGGCAGTCTGCTTCATCTTGCCAAGTATCATGGCTGAAATTTCAGCAGAGCTATACTGCTTACCCGCAATTTCTACACACGCATCTCCGCTTGAACTCTGAACAATCTTGAAGGGCGCTATGTCTTTGGATTTTTGGACTTCGGGATCACTAAATTTTCTTCCAATAAGCCTTTTGACTGCAAAAACCGTATTTTCCGCATTGGTAACCGCTTGCCTTTTGGCCAACATTCCCACCAATCGTTCACCTTTATCTGTAAAGGCTACTACCGAAGGAGTAGTTCGCCCCCCCTCGGCATTATTTAGAACTTTGGGGTCCCCTCCTTCCATTATGGCTACACAGGAGTTGGTAGTCCCCAAATCTATGCCTATTACTTTTCCCATGTTACAAAACCTCCTTGAAAAACATCAATATAAAAAGCTGGGTAGAGTTATATTTTTATTGCTCCTAAAACTAAGTACTAGTTTCTTTTTGTCTACTCCCCTTTTTTGTATTTTTTGATACTACTACTAGAGCAGGCCTCAATATCCTGTCATGAAGCGAATAACCTTTTAAGATCTCTTTTATCACCGTATTTTCTTCCACTTCCTCCTGCTCTTGCACAGTAAGCGCCTCATGTAGATTCGGGTCGAATTTTTGCCCCTCTGCAGTAAAGACCTTGATGCCGAAACGTTCCATGGTTTTTAAGCAGCCGGACATGGTCAGGTCAATTCCCTCTACCAGCTTATCAAAATCTCTTGAATCCTCAACGGAGTCCACAGCCCGTTCCAGGTTATCAAGAAAAGGCAGCAGTTCTTTAGCAAAGGATTCTAGGGCATATTTCATATATTCTGACTTTTCCCGTTCTATCCTCTTTTTAAAATTTTCCATTTCGGCAGCCAGACGCATTACCTTTTCTTGACATTGTTCGAGTTCTGCCTCTTTATCTGCGAGCTTCCGGGCCTGATCAGCCTCAACACCGTCTGCGATCTCGATTTCTTCCTCTTCAGTTATTTGTTTTTTATCCATATCTTTATTGTACATTTTCATGATTCCTTAAACCTTTCGCCTAAAATCTGGGCGGTATATTCAACCAAGGATATTGCTCTGGCGTAGTTCATGCTGATTGGACCAACAATACCAAGGCTCCCTAAAGGACTGTTACTCCCGGCGTAGGGGGCCAATACCATACCGCAGCCAGGCACTTCATTGCCAAATCCTTCAGATCCAATATATATTTGTACTCCGCTAGATTTCAAACATCTGTCCAAAAGGGTCAAAAGCGTTTTTTTTTCTTCAAATGTTTGAAGAATCGCCCTGATACGTGAGATATTCGAAAACTCTGGTTTATCAAGGAGATTGAGTTTGCCTTCGATAAAGACTTCTCCTTGATCATTTGACATATTCAACTGGTCAAGGAGGTCTTCTAAAAGGACGTCGAAGACCCTTTTTTCTTCTTTTAGTTCCTCTATAATCATAAATCTGAGTTCTTCCACGCACATATGGACAAGTTTGTCGCTAAGATATTGGGAAATTTTTTCCAGCTTCTCCTCTGATATGTCATAATCGATTTGAACAAGTCGATTTTGCACCATTCCAGTATCGGATACACTGACGACCAGTATCAGGCCTGAGCGAATTCGCAGGAATTCAAAGTGTATTAAACGATCATAAGTAAGCTTTGGGGCACTTACTACTGCTGCATGCCCTGAAAAAGCCGCCAATAGTTGAACAGCACGCTTAAGAGTCACTACCAAATCAGCAGATCTGAACATAAGACCTTTTTCTATAGCAACCTGGTCACCCCAAGACAAATCCTCCTTTTCCAAAAGAAAGTCCACATAATAACGCAGACCCGTCTCAGTTGGCAGACGTCCTGCAGATGAATGAGGTTGGAACAGCAGTCCGATATCTTCAAGATCGGCCATTACATTACGGATTGTGGCAGGACTTAACCCAAGCCCGGCCTTATTGGCAACAGTTCGGGATCCTACCGGTTCAGCATCATTTATATAAGAATGGATGATGGCCTTTAATATCTCACGGCTTCGTTCAGACAGGTCAATGTGCTTTGTATCCATAAGCGACTTTTCTCACAAGCCTTAATAGCACTAAAATACCTTATAGTGTTGTAAGACACTAATTCTGACCAAAGTTTGTGTCAACTGGAGTGTTGTATCAAAATATTCCAAAAATCCTTGAGCAACACGCAAATTTTTTGTCATTCGTTCGATTATTGCATTGTTTTTAGTCAAAAATACCTTTACTGATCCGCTCCGCTCGGTTTTTTACCTTCGCGTCTTGTCCTTGAACAAAATCTTGAACTTTACAAGAGACTATTTGTTTTTTTATATTATTCGAGGAGTCCTTTGAATTATGCCCGTATATTTACTAAGCAGAGACCTATCTTTTCCCCCTCCTGAAATTGCCGATAAAAGCGGACTTTTGGCTGTTGGAGGAGACTTGAGTACCTCTAGGCTGATTTGGGCATACAGCCAAGGGATATTCCCTTGGTACAATCCAGGGGAACCTATATGCTGGTGGTCTCCCGATCCGAGATTGATTTTAGAGCCAGCAAATCTACATGTATCTAGACGCACTGAACGAATTATTCGACAGGGACGCTTTCAAGTCACTTTGGACCGTGCCTTTAGGGAAGTTATAAGGGCCTGTTCAGAGACGAGAGTTAAAAGCGGTGAGGGAAGCTGGATTACACCGGAAATGATTGAGGCATACACTGAACTGCACTATCTGGGAAGGACCCATTCCGTAGAAACCTGGCAGGGAGACCGACTTGTCGGTGGACTTTACGGGATGTCAATGGGCAGGGTCTTTTTTGGTGAATCAATGTTTACCAAAGTTCAGATGCTTCAAAAGTAGCATTTGTGACTCTTATACGCCAACTATCAGAATGGGCCTTTGCCATGATTGATTGTCAGGTTACTACCTGGCACCTCTTGAGCTTTGGTGCAAAGGAAATCCCAAGACCTCTATTTCTGAAGAAACTTAAGGAGCTGATTAATCTCAAAAGTGGGGCTCCAAGAGGCAAATGGAGCTGATATTTGCTCAAAAGCAATTATTACTCAAACAGTAATACTAGTTCCCACTGAGGCGAAGAAGAATCTTTTACCAAAAGCATTATAAAGCTTGGCTGCGTTCTCAAGCCCGGTACAATGGGCAGCCCCCAGCCTTTTAATACCAAATTCTTCAAGATTGGATAAAGTAATGCCGAACTGTGCCTGATCTGCAAGGCCCAGATGTGTTCCTCCCATCACAGTGTGGATTGGCCGGCCGGGGAGATTTTCCTGTATATATTTCAGAATATTGATGATTCCTGAATGGGCACAGCCAAGTATTACAAAGAGACCTTTATTCGTGTCTATTATTAAAGAGAGGTCATCTTTCAAGGAATCTTGAACCCAGCCGGCATCAGGATCTCTTAATTGCATATTCGGATCTGGTGGTTCAAAATCAGTTACCCTGGGAACTGTACCTGTTACATATACGCCGGAATAGATCTCCCTGAACTCTGTTAGTTCAATAAATCGAGCTCCTATAGACTCAAGATACTCTCTTTTATAACGAATCCCTATCTCCCTCAGGATATCTCCTTTCTTCCAATATCGAACGAGAAAAATATCAGGATGGGCATAGACAGGAGTGGGTCCTGAAAGTCCCATTACTGATGGAAGCCCGGATGTATGATCATAGTGTCCATGGCTCAATACTATAGAATCAATTAATCTCAGATCTTTTTTCAAAATCAGGCTGTTAGGCAATACGCCAAGTCCCTGGCCCGTATCAAATAACATGTTATACCCTTCAGCCTCAACATAGCAAGACCAGCCGTGCTCCCCGATCAATCCGGATGGACCAAAGACGCTATTTTCGCATATTACAGTTAGTTTCAACTGTGAAATCATGAGAACACCTCTTGTGAACAATCGCAGGTTATGAATTTTATTGCAGGAGACTTAATAATCCTTTTTTGTACACTCCGGATATAGGCTTGAAGTTTAAAGATTAAAGTCATTTTTCTGTTAATCCATTTCTGTTAATTTTTGACACTAACGAAAGTACCAGCTGAAGGCAAGGGGTAATATTGTGGCGTGCTTTTGAAGGATAGTTGGATATAAGACGAGATCTAATCCCTTATCAAGTCAAGATTTTGTTGTCCTACAGGATTGATATGGCTTGCCCTTCCGCCAGATTTTTTACAGTACTAGGAGGAGATCGGTCGAATGTTGAATTCAGCGGTCGTAACAGGGGTTCTATGATGTGATCGTTGTTCGGGCGGGGTCTTTGTCTTCTGTCCCAAATTTTTATTTTCCAATTATCAAGTTCTAAGCCGTGCAAGTTACATTATTAAGATATATCCTTATGACTGAATGATACTTTTCTTGGACAATATCCATTACATGAGTTAAGTTTTCAATTCAGACCTTTTACGGTTTAATCAAAAGTGAAAAATTGTTTGAACAGATTGATGGAAAAGGGGTGTAAAATATAATGTCACTTACATGTGATGCCTCAGTATTTAAAAAGGTTCCATGTTATTTTACAGGAAAACTGGTACTGGATACAGACAGAGAAAGGGTCAGACAAAAATTGGCCCCGTTTCTGGTGGAGGACCTTGGATACAGGATATCGGACTTTCAGCTTGACAGGGAAATCCTGATTGAAATAGAACGGCAGAAGGTCCTTTGCTTGGCAGATTTGGTAGTATATATCGATGGTCGATTTCTCATGGTTATTCGATGTGGACCTGGCTCTGTAGTTACCCGGGAATCGGGTACTATTGCAGTTGCAAGGCTTCTAGAGCCTGATTACATAATACCCTGGGCGGTTCAGGCAAGCCTTATTGAGGCTGCCCTGCTGGATGTCAGGGGGAAACATGCAGTTGCCTACGGCTGGGATGCAATACCTTCCAGGTCCAAGCTCATTGAAATGACCTCATGCTGGCCACCTCCCAAGCTTCCAGAAAAACGTCTACCGGTTGAACGTCAGATTTTATATTCTTATGACACACACGGGTGAAAGAACCGATTAAAGACGTCGGGTGACGTCTTGATATGTAAGTAGTTGAAAGCGATTAGGATAGAGGTGAACTGGTTACTCGTCCTATTCTCAGGCCTCCTTATGAGCGCCTGTTTCCCACCCTTTTCGTGTTATCCAGCAGTTATGCTGGCCCTTGTGCCTTTGCTGGGGGCCTTGTGGGGCAAAGAATGGCATTCGGCCTGTCGGATGGGTTTCCTGGCTGGTATTGTCCATTTCGGTACGCTCCTATGGTGGATATCGCCTACCATTTCCCAGTATGGGAATTTGCCCGGTTGGGTTGCCTGGCCTGTGTTTGGTTTGCTTGTGTGTTATCTGGCTGTTTTTCCTGCCATATGGTCTGGTCTGGTGGGATATTGGACTGCCGGCCGGTCCCGCCCGCTTTCATCACTTGCCCTTGCAGGGACCTGGACTTTACTGGAGTGGGCCAGAGGTCATGCATTAAGCGGATTTCCATGGGGATATCTGGCATACACCTTGGAACCTGTAACATCTTTGATTCAGACAGCAGAGATTTGGGGACCTTACGGCCTGACTTTTTTGATTGTTTTGCTGAATGTATTGATTTGGGAATTTTGTAAATGCTTTTTTAATGGGAGTACAAAGGATTCGGTCTTTTCCAGGAATAAGAGGGTAAGACTGGCTCAATTGGGCCTGTTTCTTGTCTGCATATTGGGTCTATGGTTTTTCGGCAAATGGCGGATGGAAGAGATTGCCCTTAATGATGACAGACTTCCTGAACTCAGAGTAGCTGCCATACAGGGTGCAGTTTCCCAAGACAAGAAGTGGGATCCGGCATTTCAAGATGCTACGCTTCGCACTTATGTTAAACTAAGTTTAAAGGCGGTTGAAGGTCTCGATAACTTGAAAGTGAAAAGCCAAAATGGAGCTAATAAGTCTGACCGGCTGATT
This sequence comes from Deltaproteobacteria bacterium, assembly GCA_011042225.1. Taxonomy (GTDB): domain Bacteria; phylum Desulfobacterota; class Dissulfuribacteria; order Dissulfuribacterales; family UBA3076; genus UBA3076. The sequence goes on from DQXT01000019.1 coordinate 10,734, forward strand.
GTCTGGCCGGAGACAGCCATACCTTTTTATTTCCAGGTTCCAGGTCCATTAGGTGAAAAGGTTCGGTCCGTGGCAGGGGATCTTGATGTTGCCTTGCTGTTTGGGAGTCCAGCATATCGTATTAATACTTCAGGTAATGCCGAATACTTGAACAGCGTCTATCTCCTTGACCCTAATGGCGATCTGGCAGGAAGATATGATAAGAGGCACTTGGTCCCATTTGGAGAATACCTGCCCTGGGGATGGGTGACTGCATGGGCCCATGGCCTTATACCAGCAGTAGGTCAGTTCAGCCCCGGAATAACACCGGATCCCCTTTGTTGGCGCGATCTTCATGTCGGCGTATTGATATGTTTTGAGAGTATATTCCCATGTCTCAGCAGAGAAACTGTACTGGAAGGTGCCAACTTTTTGGCAATTCTGACAAATGATGCCTGGTTTGGTCGTACGGGAGCCCCTTATCAGCATGAAATCATGGCGAAATTTCGGGCTGTTGAGACCCGTAGATGGATAGTTCGAGCAGCCAATACAGGTGTCAGTTCACTGATCAGCCCCTGCGGCGTGAGAACTGCAACAACTTCGTTGTTTGAGCCTTGTTCTATAGAGGGGCGAATTCACCTTCGCAAAGGGCATACTTTTTATGTAAAATATGGAGAAATATGGTTATTATTATTTTGTTTATTTTGGGCAGCAGTTCCATTCTGGAGAAAGGCCCCAAAGGAGGTATGTAATGAATATAACTAAGGATAAAACAATAATAAATATACAGGTAATTAAGGATCACTTGCAGGATCTTGGCGGACGCTTAGAACTCCTGAGGGGTTATCTTTGATTGGGATAGCCTGGATAATCGTCTTGCTGAAATAGACAAGAAGATGCTAAATCAGGACTTCTGGGAAGATCCGGAATCCAAGGAATTCCTGAAGGAACGATCTTTACTGATGGAACAAAAGGAAAATTTAGATCACCTTTCGCATCAGTATGAAGAGCTTCAATTACTGCTTGAAATGTCAGAAGAGGAAGAAGATTTGTCGGCCCTTAAAGATGTAAGTGAGGGGCTGAATGAACTTAATGAGAAAATACATAAGGCTGAACTTTCAAGGCTCCTTTCAGGTTCGCACGATCGCAATAATGCCATTGTAACAATTCATGCCGGGGCGGGCGGTACCGAAGCACAGGACTGGGCCGAAATGTTGCTTAGAATGTATCTTCGTTGGTGTGACATGAGGGGAGTCGGAGTCAAAATGCTTGATCTTATGCCCGGGGACGAGGCCGGTACAAAGAGTGCGACATTTCTGGCTGAGGGAGCTTATGCGTATGGTTATCTGAAGTCTGAGGCTGGTGTCCATCGTCTGGTACGTATTTCGCCTTTCGATGCTTCGGGTAGGCGGCACACCTCCTTTGCCTCCGTGTTTGTGGCTCCGGAACTGGATGAGACCATAGAAGTTGAAATAAACGAGAAGGATCTGCGTATAGATACGTACCGAGCCAGTGGGGCCGGTGGACAACATGTTAACAAGACCAGTTCCGCTGTCCGCATTACTCACTTGCCTACTGGAATAGTTGTCCAGTGTCAGAATCAGAGGTCACAGCACAAAAATAGGGCTATTGCCATGAAGATCCTGCAGTCCAGGCTTTTCGAACAGGAGAAGGCAAAGAAGGATGTAAAAAGGCAGCAGGCCCATGAGAAGAAGAAGGAGATAGCCTGGGGAAGCCAGATCAGGTCCTATGTGCTCCAACCCTACCAACTGATCAAGGACCATCGTACAGGTGTAGAGGTTGGAAATGTGAGTGAAGTGCTGAACGGAAATCTGGATCCTTTTATAGAGGCATACTTACAGGATCAGGCCTCAGTGTAATCTAAGTTGAGCGATTAGCTGTTAGCCATTAGCATTTAGCTTTGAAAAATCAGGGCATTACGTTAATTAGAAATAACCCCCAAATAGTAAAACATCCTGTAATCATTAAACTAATAGCTAACCGCTAAAGGCTAATAGCTCAATTTAAGTGTAACGAATTTCCCCGGAATCAACCTTGATCTCTTCACCATTATCCAGGATAAGTATGAGGCTTCCATCAGGCGCCAGTTCTTGAGCCATGGCTTCAAACTCAGGATTAAGTTCAGTGTCCAGGCCATAGATAACCCTGCGCCCCGGGGTGTCGCTCAGGAGATTCCACTCCCTTATTACAGGGTTTTGGGGCAGGTAGCCGGGTTCAGCATTCAGGCAGTCGGATTCCCACTGGTGAATAAGACCGAAGATCCAGCCGATCCGTGCAAGGATTCGAGCCGCTAGTTCTGTGACAGCCCAGTATTTTTCTGTAGTTATGGCAAGAGATGTGGCAGATGCGAGATTTTCAGGAAAGGTCTTCATATTTACGTTTATTCCTATGCCAAAGAGTAGATATGTCTGCCCGGAATTCGGCGCCCTGACAGCCTCTGTGAGGATGCCGCCTATCTTGCGATCCTTTATTAATACATCATTAATCCAGCGGATTTTTGCCGGGGCTTTATCTTCCCTCAAGATCTGGGCAATAGCTACTCCTATTCCAAGATTATAAAAAGACCAGTTTTCAGAAAAAAGTGATGGATATAGGGCCAAGCATAAATATAATCCCTCCTCTGGAGCCCACCAGCTTCGCCCTATTCTACCCCGGGCATGGTTAAGAGATCCTGCCCACCATACACAGCCGGATGGTAAATCGGTTCCATTGCTGTCGGCTTGGAGTATAGCCTTTCTGGCAATCGGCATAAGCCTGTCGGTCTTTTTATAGTAATAGACTATTTGGCCGACAACCATCCCCCTTCTCATAATTTTTTCTTTTGTTTCTTTATCCAGATCAGTCTTTACGACAGAGTTCCGGAACTGGTAATGCTTTATGAGTCTTTTTAGCTCTTCTGTCTGTATGGTGTTTCTTGACACTGATTTATACACGACTCATAATAATCTTATAATACAGTCATAAAATGCGTTTTAAATCGATCAGAATCACAAAAAATTAAGTAAAAATTAGTGCCTTGCATAAATTTTTTGTCTATTTGAGCAATCAGTTAGCCTCTAGGAGGATATCAAATCATGATACGCCAACCTGCCGTAGCTGACCAGTTTTATGACGGGAATCCCACGCGGCTTCATTATGAGCTTGGTAAGTTAATAGGTTCTGCAAAGGAAGCAAGATCAGCAAGGGCTATAGTTGTGCCGCATGCGGGCTATATTTATTCCGGGGCTGTAGCCGGAGCAGCGTATGCCCAGGTCCAGGTGCCTGAAACCGTAGTCATTTTAGGTCCTAGCCATACAGGGGTGGGAGTTCCAGCAGCATTAATGGCCAGTGGGTCATGGTCAATGCCTATGGGAAAGGTCCCTATATCAGAGGATCTTGCTGCTACGATGCTCAAGCTCTCTGATTATCTTGAAGATGATACATTGGCACATACATATGAACATTCACTCGAGGTTCAGATACCATTTCTGCAATACCGTCAGCCCAATTTGAGCATTGTGCCGGTATGCCTTAAAAACTTATCTTTTTCTGTGTGTAAAGAGATAGGTTCTGTGATAGCAGAGGCGGTAAGACAGTCAGGAAAATCTGTATTGTTAGTTGCCAGTACCGACATGTCTCATTATGAGTCTCAGGAGCAGGCTCAGTTCAAAGATCGGCTGGCTATTGACAAAATCCTCGCCTTAGACCCCCAGGGTCTTTTAGAAACGGTTACTGGAAATAATATATCCATGTGCGGAGTAATACCGACTACCGTAACTCTATTGGCTTCTCTGACCTTGGGAGCGGGCTCCGCTGAACTAATCCGGTATGCTACGTCCGGCGACGTGACGGGAGATTATGCACAGGTAGTTGGATATGCGAGTTTTATAATTGAGTGATCTTGCATATTGAGGCTCTAAAGTTTTCTCATCATGTCGGACTTTTTCCGGCATATGGATTGATATAGTGCATAATTACCTGGAGTGCGGAGACCCGGAGGAATGCCCAAGCAAAGTCGGGGGTCCCAAAACTGTTTGTAACTATTGATAGTATGTATATACCCTGCAGTGAAATTGTGTATGGAATATCTAAGAATTTGATTTGCTAAAGCTGATAAAGAGATCCAGATGCCTGAATTACCAGATGTCGAGACTTTCAGACGTTATTTATCGGCCACCTCATTGCACAAGAAGATCAAAGCAGTAAATATCCGCAGTCCAGAGATCCTTGAGGAGGTATCTGCGGATCAGTTAAAAGAGGATTTAAAGGGGAAACACTTTGAAACCACAGTTCGGCACGGAAAATATCTTGGTGTCTTTCTGGACAGCAGCAAATGCCTGGTTATGCACTTTGGTATGACGGGTTTTTTAAAATACTTTATGAAGGCAGAAAAAGAACCTCCCCATGAACGACTGTTGATCAGTTTCACAAACGGATATCATTTGGCCTATGATTGTCAAAGGAAACTTGGCCAAATCACTTTGGCTGATGATTTCAATCAATTCATAGAAGATAAGAATCTGGGCCCGGATGCCTTGGCGTCAGATCTGGATTTCAATACGTTCAAAAAGGCGATCATCCGGAGGCGGGCATCGATCAAATCTGTTCTTATAAACCAGAAAGTGATAGCAGGCGTCGGCAATGTCTATTCAGATGAAATCCTCTTTCAAGCGCAAATTCATCCAAAGATCCGTGGAGAACAATTAAGGGATGAACAGCTGCGGCGTCTCTTTGCGGCAAGAGAAAAAGTTTTAAAAACCGCTATAGCTCATCAAGCAAACCCGGAGAACTTCCCCCCATCCTATATAACGCGCGATCGAAGCGGTAGTGGAAAGTGTCCAAAGTGCAAGCGGCAACTCAAGAAGACAAGGATCTCAGGGCGTACGGCTTATTACTGTGCAAATTGCCAGAAGCCATAGAAGGCTATGTGGAAAAGGGTCTGGTGAAAAATGTCGCGGATTTGTACGATCTTACAACTAAAGAGATCTTGACGTTGGATGATTTTGCCAAAAAATCCGCAGTTCAACTCTATAATGCCATCCATAAGACCAAGGCGCCGCATTTAGCCCGGTTCTTATATGCCCTCGGTATTAAGCATGTAGGACGGCGTATGGCTCGGATCCTGGCACAAGAATACGGCAGTCTCCGCTCTTTGGAAGAGGCCGGAAAGAAAGATCTGCAAGAAATTCCTGAAATAGGACCCGAGATCGCCCAGAGCGTGGTTTCCTTTTTTGATCAAGAAGAAAACAGGAAGGTCTTGGAGCACTTGGCAAAGGCCGGTGTTAAGCCCCAGGAAATTTCGAGTACCAAGAGATCCAGGGCGCTCAAGGGGAAAACGTTTGTTTTTAGCGGAAAACTTAAAAATTATACCAGACAGGAGGCCAAGACAGCTGTGGAAGACCGGGGAGGGCGGGCTACCTCCAGTGTGAGCAAGGAGACAGACTATCTGATCGTGGGCGAAGATCCTGGGAGCAAGCTTGCCGAGGCTAAGAGACACAAGGTAAAGATTTTGAAGGAGAAGGGGTTCTCCGGGTTATTGAAAGGCGAGGCATGATTTCGTGGCCGCCATCATTTCTTTGTTGATCGTATTGACTCTTTCCATAGTTATCACTCTGATTGACAAAGGAATTGCGGTTTAGGTATTAAAAGGAAGAACGGCAAATATCTTGGTATGCCCAGTGGTTCGATAAGAATCATGGCAAATGACAGCATAGTACTCTATGTTCGTGCTTCCGCTCTTGAAAATCTGGATCAACGGCAAGCCGGCGTTAGTGGGGACCTTGAACATGACGAAGTGCGGAAGGAACAGAGAGAAATAGCTTTTCAAGAAAAGATGGAGGATGGCTCTTAAATACGAGAGGGTGAAAATAGTAAGTAGCCAAGACAGGACGACCCTGAAGTTGTGCCCGCGCTTTTCAAAGAGAGATGGTAGTTAAATGGCGAAAGATGTCTTTTGTTATATCGGCACGTCAGGCTGGCATTATGAACATTGGAAAGGACCTTTTTATCCAAAGGATTTTTCTGAAAAAGGGTTTCTATCCTTTTATTCAAATCATTTTAACAGCGTTGAGATAAATAACTCTTTCTACAAACTTCCTGACAAGAATACCCTGAAACGATGGCGTCGGACAGTTAGAGATGATTTTATATTTGCGGTAAAGGCAAGCCGTTACATAACCCATATGAAAAATTTAAAAGAACCTCAAAAAAGCCTCACTAATTTTTTAAGCACCATCAGTAACTTGAGAGATAAGCTCGGTCCCATTCTTTTTCAACTGCCGCCGAATTGGCATGTGAACCCAAAAAGGTTACGGGCCTTTCTGGCAGAACTGCCCGACGGACAATGTTATACATTTGAATTTCGCGATAAGACTTGGTTTAATAAAGATGTTTACAATTTGTTGTCAGAATATAATGCTGCATTTTGCATCTACGATTTAAAAGGAAAAATATCGCCTGAAACAATCACCGCCGATTTTGTTTACATTAGACTTCACGGTCCGAGTGAGGTCGCGTATCAGGGAAGCTACTCAAAATGGCAACTTAACAGGTGGGCTAAAAAGCTTCAAGCATGGATGAACGAAGGCAAGGACGTCTACTGTTTTTTTGATAACGATCAGAGAGGATTTGCTGTAAAAAACGCTTTGACCTTGCAGGATATTGTTGATTCGTAGACAGAGATGCCAATACATGATAGTGATGACAAAGCGGATATATTAAAATTAAATCAATATTTTTGAAAGTAATTTTGCCATGGCTAAAGTTGCTTAACTGAGTGTCTACTTTTCTTGATCACTGTCATAATATGTGGGTTAACACCGCCATGCCTACTTTGGTGGCTTCTCCAACCCATGGAGCAGGCCCCGCTGATCTGATCCGATACGCTACGTACAACGATGTGGCAGGAGGTTATGCAAGGGTCGTTGGATATGCGTGTTCTATAATTGAATAATGATTATGTGTATTGACTTATAATCCTAAAATTTTTATATATCTGACTTAACTGTTCTACTGGGGGATCGTCCAACGGCAGGACTGCAGGCTCTGAATCTGCCTATCTAGGTTCGAATCCTAGTCCCCCAGCCATTTTTTACATTTTGTCTTTTCTATAGTTGAGCCATTAGCTGTTAGCCATTAGCGATTAGTTTTGAAAAATCAAGGCATTACGTTAATTAGAAATAACACCCAACGGGTGAAAGTTTATAATAGCAAAACATCCTGTAATCATTAAACTAATAGCTAACCGCTAAAGGCTAATCGCTTAATTTAATTGGACTTGATTAGAATTTGCCAAGTTATATTCCTTCTCTAATATATGGGCTAATTCCTTCAGACGTTTTTCCAGAATTTGCAGTCCGTATTTTGCCTCTTTGCAGTCCGGATTTATCTTAAGTGCCTCAATAAAGGCTACCCGTGCCTCTTCATACCAGCTGCCTTCCAGGTAATTTTCCCCAGCTATGCAGTACGCATATTCAAGGCCTGATGGGAACATGGCCTCAAGGATCTTATTCAGCCCACCGCTTTTCTGCCAGAGTTTATTGGTGATTGACTTATGTTCAAGCATAAATCTTATAAGTAAAGAGTTGTCCCGCTCAGCCAAGAGCAGTGACTTCAGATGTTCAGCCGCACAAACGAAAAGGTTTTGGATCCTGTTTATCCCTCGCTGTATGTCTTGCATTGTCTCTCCAAAGAAATGCCGGCAGTTTTTCTGCCAATCGTAAGCACTGGAGGTGGTCGAGGCAGCCTGATAAACTGGATGATAACGATCTACCATATAGACATTTTCCTTTAGCTTCATTGCCTCATGGAATATGGCACCAACCATCCAGTCAAAGAAAAATGATTCCGGTTGAGTTTCTGGGTTGATATCTTTCCAGAGTCTGTGACAGTTGTCCTTTAATATCCATAATCTGCCCCGGTCTGTTTGTGTCCCTACCCAATTGTCCAGACCTTCATAAGTTATGCCTGTATCACGGTATTTTTTTTCAATTTCCATAAAAAAAGAGTATGAACGAATAAAGTCTCTCAATACATTTTTTACAAAGAGGTCTTTGCGTTCTTCCAGCCAAGAATATTTGTCTTTGTTTTTCATTATTAACCCGCCAAAACTATGAGCCCTACACCCAGCAACATTAGACCTGTTCCGGCTAATCGTTGAACGATCTTTTTTTCTTTGAATATAAGTTTTCCATAAATGACGCTGAAGATCAGGCTGGTCCTTTTTACTGCAATCATATATGCCGCTGTAACCAGATGAATTGCCCACATATGACTGAGTACCATTACGGTTTGGGCAAGACCAACTGCCCACCATGCGTCCCATGAATTCAGTCCGGTTTTTTTAAATGACCACAGGTTTGATCGCTTATTATGTGAACCAAATCCATTGGTCATCCAATGCAAGGCTCCGAGACCTAACGGAGTGATTATTCCAATTAATACAAAATAAAAACAGGCAAAGAATATTGGATCGGAGTGTTGAATAGCCTTTTTCCCCAGTACGGATGTAAGTCCGTATATCCCGGAAACCGCCAGCATGAGCCTCGATCCTTGCTCTTCGGCAATGGCCTTGAATGGTTCGAGAAACCTTTTTCTCCCGCTTTTGATATGGAGGGCATAGGCCCCCGTTACAATGCACAGTATGCCCAGGAGCCCTGCTAGTGTCACCTTTTCATCCAGAACCAGCCACCCGGTAAGTAAAATGAATGCCGGGGTGAAAGCGAGAAAAGGTATGCTGAGCGACAGAGGAGATACTTTGAGTGCCTGCATATATAATAGCAAGGCAAGGATCTCAAAAGGGACCAGAATACCTACTGTTTGCCAAAAAACGAAGTCGGTTTCGGGCCAGGATATCGCAAGCAGCAAAGGCAACAAAAAAGGCATCGGGGCAGTGGATTTTACTATAGCCATACGCTCTGGAGACAGATGGCTGAACCGGGCCTTCAGGATAGTATCGCCTGTGGCAGTGGCCAAAGCAGTCAATAGGGCTGCGGGAAACCAGTTCACCCGCCATTTACCAAGTTTTTATAGCCCTTCCGGGCGTTCGGCCATAGAGCGAAGCCTGCGTATACGTTCATGGATAGGAGGATGGGTGCTGAACAACTTCGCTACTGACGCACCTGTGAGAGGATTCACTATATACATTTGCGCAGTTGCAGGGTTGACTTTCATAGGCACACGATGATTCCATTCATCCAGTTTTTTTAGGGCGTTGGCCAGTGACATCGGATTTTGACATATTTTGGCCCCTATGGCATCAGCCTGGTACTCTCTGCTCCTGGATATGGCCATTTGAATAAGGGCCGCAGCTATTGGCGCTATGATCATCATGACCAGCCCACCTAATAGACCGCCTGCGTTGCCGCTATCGTCATCGGAACTGCCAAATCCCCCGAACAGCATAGCCCACTGGGCCATGGTGGCAATATAGCTTATGGCGCCTGCTATAACAGCAGCTATGGAACTTATCAGTATGTCCCTGTTGCGGATATGTGCGAATTCATGTGCAAGCACTCCCTCCAATTCCTCTCGGTTAAGTAGGTGCATAATACCCTCTGTGACCGCGACCGCGGCGTGGTCTGGATTTCGCCCTGTGGCAAAGGCATTAGGTGTCTGCTGGGCTATGATGTAAACCCTGGGCTTGGGCAATCCGGCTTTATGCGCAAGCCCTTCAACTATAGAGTGTAGTTGTGGAGTTTCTGCTTTCGAGACCTCTCTGGCACCACTCATTTTAAGGGCGAGCTTATCGCTATACCAATAGGCAAAAAAATTCATTGCACCGGCCATCAAAAAGGCCACTGTCATTCCAGTGCGTCCACCCAGTGCCCCCCCAACGAGCAGAAAGAGAGCTGTAAGGGCGGCTAAAAAGATAAATGTCTTAAACGTATTATACATATTGTAGAATAATCCTCCGAACCTTATATACAAATCAAAGATGTCTATCCTCCAATATGGTCATTTTCTAATCTTAAGGCAAGGGTATGTATTCAGCAGGCGAGAGTTTAATGCTTGCCCTGCATAATATCTGTAGCCTTTTTCACATCCAATTTGCTGCCCAAAAAGACCGGCACTCTTTGATGGAGTTCTGAAGGCTTTATATCCAAAATATTTTGTTCACCATCTGTAGCTGCTCCGCCTGCCTGCTCGATAATATAGGCCATGGGAGCAACTTCGCATAAAAGGCGCAGTTTGCCCCTTGGTTTTGCCGGGTCTTTCTTATCGGCCGGGTACATGAATATGCCTCCATACAGCAGGTTTCTGTGAAAGTCGGCTACAAAGGAACCGATATACCTGGCAGCATAAGGCTTTCCCCCCTTTGTTTTCTGACTTTTGAAATAGTTCACTGTCTTTTTTGTCCTTTCGTCCCAGTAACAGGTATATGCCTCGTTGACAGAGTAGATTTTTCCAATTTCAGGTATCGTTATATTCCGGTGAGAGAGGAGAAATTCACCTACTGAGGGATCAAGAGTAAAGCCGTTTACCCCTTTGCCTGTGGTATAAACCAGCATCGTGCTGGGGCCGTAAATGAAATAACCTGCCGCCACCTGTTTCGAACCACGGCGAAGGAAGTCATCAAGCGTAATATAGGGCCTTTCGCTCACCTTTCGATGAATTGAGAAAATTGTGCCGATATTGACGTTCGCATCGATATTGGATGAGCCGTCCAGTGGATCAAATATCAAGATGTAATCTTCCCGAGACATGTGTTCCGGGACTGTTATGATATCTGCATTTTCTTCAGAGGCCATAGCACAGATGACACCTGACCGCTCCATCCTATAGATTAATACGTGGTTTGCGAAATCATCCAGTTTGCGCACCCGCTCTCCCTGCACATTGACCTCACCGGTAAGCCCCATGATATCCACGAGTCCTGCCTTATTGACCTCACGGGATATAATTTTTGCCCCGAAGATAAGCTCTTGCAGAAGCCTTGTCAGTCTCCCCGTAGCTGCGGGAGATTCTTTTTGGTGAATCAACAAATGTTCAGTGACAGTAATGCCTAGACCCTCCATTTCTTTACTCCTTTTCTGAATAAATGTGCTCCAGCCCAGATCCTGCTGAAAATTCTCGGTCAGCTGCGTTGCTCAATCTTGCCGGTAAATGCGACTCACAATAAGTGCGCACACCCCTGAAAAATTCTGAATATTGCATACAGAGCATTTTCAGCGGCAATGTGTTTCTGTTTTTTGCAATGTAGTTAAAGTTATAATATCATATGACCCATTACTTTGGCAAAGCTCAATCCAACCAGATCTTTCATGAATTATCTATATTCTCTTAAGGTGAGTTGTTATACTAACGTTGCATATTTGCCGAATCACAGTAATGTGCCTTGGTCGATAAGTTTATGGGGGTTAAAATATATGGCTTTAGATGAAATCAAGATCAGCAGAGCTATTTTAAGTCGTTTCATGGCCAAGTTTTCCGACTATCTGGAACTGGATGTTGCAATCGTCGGTGCAGGTCCATCGGGCCTTATGGCAGCCTTACGTCTTGCCCAGAAAGGCCACAAGGTAGCTGTTTTTGAGAGAAAACTCAGTATCGGCGGGGGGATGTGGGGCGGTGGAATGATGTTCAATGAGATAGTAGTTCAAGATCAAGGGGCAGCTATCCTTAAAGACCTGGACATTTCTGTTAGAGATGCAGGAGGCGGATATTATACAGCCGACTCTGTTGAGTGCACTTCTACATTAACCAGCCTTGCCTGTAAAGCCGGTGCCATGATTTTCAATCTTATGAGCGTAGAGGATGTAATGGTCAGAGAGGACAGGGTAATCGGCCTAGTGATCAATTGGAGTGCCGTAGATATTGCGGGGTTTCATGTGGATCCTTTGGCTGTCAGGGCCGGATATGTTGTAGATAGTACTGGTCATGATACAGAGGTTCTCAGGGTCGTACAAAACAAAACCGGCGAAAGGCTTCTTACAGATACAGGGAAAATAATGGGAGAGCGGTCCATGTGGGCGGATGTTGCCGAGAATACCACGTTGGAGAATACCAAGGAGGCCTTCCCAGGCGTTTTTGCCGCCGGTATGGCAGCAAACGCCACCTTTGGGTCGTTTCGCATGGGGCCCATTTTCGGGGGCATGTTATTGTCTGGTGAAAAGGTGGCTCAATTGATAGATGAAAGGCTTAGCTAACCGCTAACCGCTAAAGGCTAATCGCTCAACTTAGTTAGAAACAAGTCTTACGTCATTTATGTCAAAATCTTTATCGAAACCCAATAAATACAGCCGCAGAAAGAGAACTTTTGCATCTGCACAGCCGGTCCGATTTTTGCCGGCCGAGCAACCCAGTCTATTTAGGGATCCGGGAAACCATCCCAGGATAATTCCCAGACCAGAACACTGTATTAGCAGGAAGGATATAGACAGGGAGGCATTGAAAGTCCTTTATCGTCTGAAGGACAATGGCTATACAGCCTATCTTGTCGGTGGTAGTGTGAGGGACTTGCTCCTTGGCAGGCGTCCAAAGGATTTTGATGTCGGAACCAACGCTAGGCCTGAAGAGTTGAAGAGACTCTTTCGTCACAGCCGGATCATAGGCCGGCGTTTCAGACTAGTTCATGTTTATTCCCGAAGTGGGAATATAATTGAAGTGTCGACCTTCAGGTGTCGGAGTGATCATGATAACGGCAAATATGAGAGTGAGGGCGTTAGGCATATACATGGTTTTGGTTCTCCACAAGAGGATGCCTTTCGCAGAGACCTTACCATAAATGGACTTTTTTATAATATTGCAGACTTCAGTATCATTGATTACGTAGGAGGCATGACAGACCTTAAACAGGGTATTGTCAGATTTATAGGTAATGATCCGGAACACAGATGCCTAAAAGACCCTGTGAGGATGATGCGCGCGGCAAGACACGCGGCCAGGACAGGTTTTACAATAGAAGCTAATACCTGGCAGAGCATGCTCAGACACAGCGACAGGATTCGGTTGTGTGCAATTTCGAGAGTAAGAGACGAGTGGCTCAAGGATTTACGTTCCGGATATAGCAGGCCATGGGCCGAGCTTATGCTTAAGTGCGGGCTTTTCGCCTCGGTCTTTTCCGGTTATATTTCAGCTTTTGAGAGTAAGGATAATTGGCTAGTCCAAAAGCTGCTTTTTGGGCTTTTGGGGCACCTTGATCGTATGGTAAATTCTGGGGTCGAAGTAAGTGAGGCCTTTATGCTGGCCCTTTTCGCATATCCTGGACTATCTATAACACCAGATTGGAAAGTCCTCGAGGTTGACCGTCTGAAATGGCCTACTCAGGAAGTGAAGTCCTTGTTGGGCAGGGTTTTAACTCCGCATGACTTCAGAAGATCTGTAAGAGATGTGGCCGCTCAGATCTTGGCCAGCCAGTGGAATATCCCCGTATGTCTTGCAAAGGGTAATTGGCCCAAACGTGTTTGGAACAAGCCCACATTTCGGGAATCCATCATGTTTTATGATTTAGTCCATGAGGTTTTAGGCCAACCGGTGCTTGGTTCTGATCCACATCTACGCTCAGGAACAAAGACTTTAAAGAAATCCGGCAGGAGGAACCGTCGCTTTTTTACAACCAGCCGTTTAATATCATAATCAGGAGGTCCAAGTATGAAGTTGCGTCAAAATGCCAAAGAGCTGGTCTTGGTAGAATTGTATGGGCTTGGGCTGATATTGGGAGAGATCAAATACAACCGTCAGACCGAGACGGTCCTTTTTGCCTTGGAAAAGACGGCCTTTTTCGATCTTTATTTTCCATGTACTGTATTATACGATCAGGATCGTGGTCCTGTTGTGCATCCGCACGTTCTTACTGCCATAACCACATCATCTATACGAATACAGCGGAGTCGGATATCCCTTTTTGTTTTAGAGTCGGATATCAATCCCAAGCTCATTGAGCAGTATCATAGTCTGCAGGAGGCGGTTTTACGCAAACAAGGTTTTAGTTCACCGGGGAAAACTTCCAATGATGAGGATAAGGGGCCTTATCCAACCGAGCCGAGCGGCGGATCAAAAGTCATTACCCTTAGCGATCGCAAGGAGAAACAATAGGCTCGATGCTTGCTTTTCCGGATATTGATCCGGTAATAATCCGTATTGGTCCGATAGGTATTCATTGGTATGGTTTTATGTACCTGCTCGGTTTCGGAGCAACCTACCTATTAGTGCGAAAGCAGATTCTTGAAGAGGGTCAAAACGCCTTTTCCGGCTCCCGCTATCATGGGCCTTCCATTGTATCTCAATTGAGTCAACTTGAGGGAATTTTATTTTCTCTGATTTTAGGGGTCATCCTGGGAGGCAGGTTGGGTTATGTACTATTTTATAACCTTTCCTATTTTATTGCGCATCCTTTGGAGATGTTTGCTGTTTGGCACGGAGGTATGTCGTTCCATGGAGGAGTGGCCGGAGTGATTTTTTCCGGTTGGATATATTGCAAGAGACATAATTTGGATTTTTGGAAGTGGTCTGATCGCCTTGTGGTTACAGCACCGATAGGTTTAGGTCTGGGACGTATAGGCAATTTTATTAACGGGGAGCTATTCGGCCGTCCTGCGGATGTACCATGGGCTATGATTTTCCCTCAAGGGGGGCGGGTACCCAGGCATCCGTCTCAGCTTTATGAGGCCTTGCTTGAGGGGCTTTTGCTTTTTGTTGTCCTGTGGTCTTTGCGTTTCAAGCCCTGGCCATACGGGAGGAAACTGGCCCTTTTCCTCGTCCTTTATGCCATATGTCGTATAGTGGTTGAATTCTTTCGTGAACCGGATCCACAATTGGGCTATGTCCTTTGGGACTGTGTAACCATGGGGCAGCTATTGAGCCTGGTGTTTCTTGTACTTGGGATAATTATATGGTGTGTCAGGGGGAAGAGCGTTAGGGTATAGGCCATTTCTCACAGCGGCCCAGGGCCAATTCCATGTTATATGCAACTGTGAGGAGCTTTGCTTCCTCAAAGTGTCCTGCCATTAATTGAAGTCCTATGGGGAGTCCCTTGCTGGTTAAGCCACACGGTACAGAAATCCCTGGAATACCCGCTAAATTTACAGGAATTGTAAAAATATCAGATAGATACATCTGAAGCGGATTATCTATTTTTTCTCCAAGTCTAAAGGCTGCAGTTGGAGCGACAGGGGCAGCGAGCACATCACATTTTTCAAATGCCTTTTTAAAGTCACGAGTGATAAGAGTCCGAACCTGAGAGGCCTTTTTATAATATGCACTGTAATATCCGGCTGAAAGGGAATAAGTCCCTATCATTATTCTCCTTTTGACCTCCGGGCCGAAACCTTGAGACCGGGTCTTTATATACATATCCATGAGATTTTTATAGTCTGAGACACGCAATCCATACTTAACGCCGTCATAACGGAAGAGATTTGAAGAGGCCTCAGCAGGAGCGATAATATAGTATGTAGCGACAGCATATTCTGTATGAGGAAGGCTTACCTCAACTACTTCAGCTCCATGGGATTCTAAAGCGGAAATAGCATGTTTAACGGATTTTTCAACATCTGGGTCAAGACCTGAAATAAAATATTCTTTAGGAATTCCTAAAGTATAATTTTTAAGACCTGGAGTCAGAGAGTCGGTATAGTCAGGCATATTTCTGGATACAGAGGTGGAGTCCCTATAATCATGGCCGGATATGGCATTCAACAGCAGGGCGCAATCAGTAACGTCCCTTGAGATCGGTCCTATCTGGTCAAGTGAGGATGCAAAGGCTACAAGACCGAACCTTGATACCCTGCCGTATGTGGGTTTCAGGCCCACAACACCGCAGTATGAGGCCGGCTGGCGTATTGATCCGCCTGTATCCGAGCCCAGTGAACCGGCACAGGTCCGGGAAGCAACAGATGCTGCTGAACCACCGCTTGACCCACCGGGGGTTCGTTCAATATCCCAAGGATTGTGAGTTGGATGATATGCAGAGTTCTCCGTGGACGATCCCATGGCAAACTCGTCCATATTTAATTTGCCCAGCATTATCGCCCCATGGGCCTCGAGTTTTTCCATTATTGTGGCATTGTAGGGTGGTACAAAATTTTCAAGGATTTTAGATCCACAGGTTGTCCGGACCCCTTTAGTACATATAACATCCTTGATGCCCATAGGAATTCCCGTAAGGGGAGTAACGGCGTCTGCCTTTTTAAGGCGTCTGTCCGCATCTTCTGCCTGAGCTAGCGCCTTGTCGGCAGTTACTGTCAGATATGCCCTGATTTTTGGATCAACCTCATCTATCCTGTTCAGATAGGCCTTTGTGATCTCAACTGCTGAGACATCTCTCCTGCTGAGGATGTCGTGGAGTTCATGTATGCTTAGATCGATCAGAATCGGCATCTTGTATTTCCTTAAAAACCCTGAAATATGATTCTGCTCAAAAAGCTATTCGATAAACCCGTTGTAGGGGCGAACCTGTGTGTTCGCCCGTTGTTTGGGCAGACACGCAGGTCTGCCCAAACAAAATGACGCACGATGGCCGGAACATGGAACAGGTTTACCGATGTGTAACCGCACAGGTTGGGTTTTTGAGCGGAATCATCAGATAATTTTTGGCACCACAAACCTCCCCTCTTCCCGTTCAGGTGCGTTGGAGAGAATTTTTTCAACCGGCAAAGAAGGCCTTACTTCGTCTTTTCTGAGGGCATTTGTAAGTTGCAGGGCATGGGTAGTGGGCTTAACCCGGCTAGTATCCAGCTCTTCTAATTTGCTTACATATACTAGTATATCATTTAATTGTCTGGTGAAGCTTTCAATTTCAGACGGATCAAAGCTGAGCCGGGCCAAGTGGGCCACATATTCAATTTCAGAGGTAGTTATCTTCACGAATACAGAATCTCCTTGATACAGATTTATGATATTTTTACTGTAGCTATTATCACTTTTGACCGATGTGCAAAAACTATAAAAATAGAGGTAATTACCTCGGTTGAGAATTGAAAAACTGGTAACTCGGTTTATTCATAGTCATGCCTTATGTGGATCTGGACGATTTCTATACATAGAAATCAAAGGCTCTCTATTTACGGGGTGAACCCCTTCCCATTATTACCTTATGTAATGCCTCCCCCAGTTCTTTGATCTTATATGGTTTGGCAACAACAGCACCAAAACCATATTTTCTAAAGTCGGCCATTACGGGATCAGTGGAATAGCCACTGGAAA
>DQXT01000114.1 GCA_011042225.1 Deltaproteobacteria bacterium
CTCACCCCATCATCTCTTTCTGACGTGCGTTAGTGTATACAGCATCCCAGGGATACGGCACGCCATTTTTCATTGAAAAAACAGGTAGCTGTGGTATTATCGGCATAATACTCATTCCATAAGCAGGAAACTCGGGCGAGGGTAGCAATAGGGTAGCAAAACTAAGAAAGGGTTACTGCATATTTGCTGTAACCCTTTGATTTTATTGGTAGGCCGTCAGGGGATCGAACCCCGAACCTACTGATTAAGAGTCAGTTGCTCTCCCAATTGAGCTAACGGCCCATATGTGCGCAATTCTTTAACACAATTCATAGTGATGTCAAGGCTGTTCCGGCAAGATTTCAAAAACCCTGAAATAAGTAACACTTTTTTTAAATATTGACTACCCAAATAATGTCTTCTATATTTGTTTTAATTTATCTCTTCTAAAGGAGTATTACCAATGAAATTTTTTTCTAAAGAAACAGCCGTTTCTCTCTTTCTGATTGTCACCTTGGGCTGGCTGATTCCGAATATTAGCTTAGCACACTTCGGTGTATTGTTGCCATCTGATGACATCGTTGAAGCTAATGAATCCAGCCAAATAACCCTTCTGTGTCAATTCATGCATCCTTTTGAACAAGGATTCATGGAACTCCAAAAGCCGGAGAGTTTTGCCATGTTCACAAGGGGCAAAAACAAGGATCTTTTGAACAGCCTAAAAACGCGATCTGTAAGCGGTTGCACTACATGGATCGGAACCGCGGATCTGGAACGTCCCGGAGACCATATCTTCTACTTCGTCCCACAACCATATTGGGAGCCTGCGGAAGACTGCTATATCAAACACTTCACCAAGGTAGTTGTAAATGTGTTCGGGCTGGAAGAGGGATGGGATCAGCCGGTTGGTCTGAAGACCGAGATCATACCTCTGACCCGGCCCTACGGTCTGTGGACGGGCAATGTCTTTGTCGGACAGGTCCTCTTGAACGGAAAGCCCGCGCCGAACAGTGAGGTCGAAATAGAATTTTACAACAAAGACAAAAAGATCGAGGCACCGTCCGGCCCATATGTGACCCAAGTTGTACATACAGATCCCATGGGCATCTTTTCCTATTCCATGCCGAAAGAGGGATGGTGGGGATTTGCTGCGCTCAACGAAGCAGACTGGAAAATGAAACACGAGGGCAGAGAGGTAGCGGTTGAGTTGGGAGCTGTTTTATGGGTATATGTGGCGGACATGAAGTGATTTCCACTTGAGGCAGATTCTTTGTCCCGGAATCAAAAACCATATCAAAATATACCAATATGCGTATGCGGATAAAAAAGGGGAAAGATGCATATCTCAGAAGGGGTTTTAACAGTCCCCGTATTACTGGCCGGGGCGGGTGGGGCAATGCTGGGTCTTGCTGTCGGTTTGCGCCACATGGATGTTCAGGAAATACCCAGAGTAGCCCTGCTTACTGCGGCATTCTTTGTAGCATCACTGGTGCATATCCCAATAGGCCCTTCCAACGCTCACCTGGTGCTCAACGGAATCCTGGGGATCTTGCTGGGATGGACCGCCTTCCCTGCAATTTTCATAGGTCTGTTTTTCCAGGCGGTGCTCTTTCAGTTTGGCGGATTTACTACTCTTGGCATCAACACGCTGAATATGGCGGTTCCCTCAGTAGTAATGGGTGCCCTGGCAAGACCTGCCCTGCGTAGTAATTCGGGTATATTTTCACTCGTTATGGCAGGCATCGCCGGAGCAGGTGCGATTATCATGAGCGCAGCTATGGTAGCAGGCTCCCTTTCACTATCCGGGGATCCCTTTGTTCCTGTGAGCAGGCTCATTTTTGCGGCCCATATCCCGATTGCCATTATTGAAGGTGTACTTTCTGTTTTAATAATCTCTTTTCTCTTAAAGACAAAACCTGAAGTAATAAAAGGGTAATATGTATTCCATCCTGGCTAAATCGGTGTTTGTCTCCATAAATATATTCCTGACTTTGAATATGTTTTGCAGCTCGGCGCTTGCCCATAGAGTCAACCTGTTTGCCTGGTATGACGGCAAAATGATTATGGCTGAGGGCTATTTCTCAAGCGGTAAAAAGGCAGTAAATTCCACTATCCTGGTTTTTGACTCCAAAGGCAAAGAGGTCTTTCATGGAATAACGGATAAAAAGGGGGAATTTTCCTTTAAGCCGCCCCAAACCGGCGACTACCGTCTCGTCCTTGAGGCCGGGATGGGACACCGGGCTGAGACACTCATATCTGTGAAGGATATAAAATCACCTACCGGGGAATTAGAGGCCGAACAGGCAGGCCTGCGGATCGCTGAGGGTAATGAGCCTGGAAAAGGATTAAAGACGGCTGAAGATGCGAACAAAAGGATAATATCCCTTAACAGCGAAGAGTTTGAAGAGATTCTCGATCGCAAGCTCAATCCCATAAAGGAGCAGCTGTTCAGATTGGCTGAACAGGGTAATAGAGTGAATTTCAGAGACGTATTCGCAGGGCTGGGATATATCGCCGGGCTGATGGGCCTGGCGATATATCTCGCCCAGAGAAAGCACAAGAAGTGACCTGCGAACATTTTGCCTTAGGGGAATCTATACTCCATTCTGCAGATCCCAGAGTAAAGCTGCTGCTGGCAGCAGGGTATGCCGTTGTAACAGTAGGGCTTGAAAGTCTGGAAGGACAGATCCTTGCCCTTTTGGGCGGCTTACTCCTGGTAATAGGTGCCCACCTCTCTTTAAAGGAAATATTACGTCGTCTGTTTGTGGTCAATCTCTTTGTCCTGATGTTGTGGCTCATACTTCCTTGGACAACAACCGGGTCCGGCGTCGTCCACTGGGGACCTGTTGTGATTACATCCGAAGGTCTAAACCTTGCCCTGTCAATAACCCTCAAATGCAATACCATAATACTCGCAAACCTTGCCCTGCTCTCTACATCGACCATATTTTCACTGACTCACGCCCTGGCACACCTCAGAGTCCCTTCCAAGATAGTGCAACTCATCTTTTTTTCCTGGAGGTACTTTCATGTTATTGATTCTGAATTCCATCGTATGAATCACGCTATCAAGGTCCGAGGATTCAAACCGGGATCTAACCTGCATACCTATCGAACTTATGCCCATCTCATTGGGACGTTGTTTGTCAAAAGCCTCGAAAGGGGCGAAAGCGTGCACAAGGCAATGTTGTGTAGGGGTTTTGACGGCACTTTCTGGCTACTTTCCCATTTTTACCTCCGCCCCTCGGACATCTGCCTGGGCTGCCTTACCGCTACATATCTCTTGCTCGTCATTGGAATCGAGTGGTCGTCACCATGGCATTGATAGATCTTAAGGGAATATCCTTTGCCTACCCAAATGGAAACCTGGTGCTGGAAGGGCTCAGCTTAAGCCTGGAAGAGGGTGATAAGATCGGCCTCTTAGGAGAAAACGGTACTGGCAAAACGACTTTACTCCACATAATACTCGGCCTTATCAGGCCTGCTGAAGGGGAAATTACCATATTCGGGGAAAGATATGAAACCGAACAGGACTTTAAAAAAATCCGCGGCACGATAGGCATGCTCTTTCAGGACTCCGATGACCAGCTATTCTGTACCACTGTATTGGAAGACGTGGCCTTTGGGCCATTAAATATGGGAATGAACCGTCGTGAGGCAACATACACGGCAGAGCAAACACTGGATAAACTGGGGATATCCCATCTCAAAAACAGGGTCCCTTATCAGCTCTCAGGCGGGGAAAAACGACTTGTCTCAATGGCAACCGTATTATCCATGAAACCGGAGATACTTTTGCTGGATGAACCTACAAACGGTCTTGACAAAAAAACCGGGAAACTACTTGTCTCTGTATTACAAAAATATCCGGCCAGGGCATGGATAATGATATCGCAGATTCAGTCCACAATAGAGGCGATGTCCAATAAGTACTGCAAGATGAACGGGGGCAGGGTGGATCTGGTTTAAACAGAGAGAAAAGTATTGGCGGCTCTTGGTCTTTACCGAATTTTATGCGCCTTGGTTGTCTTTTTGTTTTGCAGGGTCTTCAGACGTTTTCCCACCAGGTTACCATGGACCATTAAAAAGCTCATAAAAATAAATCCGGCTCAAAATTTTTTATTTCCTTAATCACTCTTGCCACCAAAGCAATAGCAGCCTTAAGGTCTGACCTGTTTAACAAGCTGACAGGGGCATGAATATACCTTACAGGGACTGAGAGTGCGGCGGCCCTGGCCCCTGTACCTTCCACCTGCAAGGCCGCGGCATTTGTCCCTCCAACCTTTTTTACCACTACTTGATAAGGGATTCCCGCCTCTTCGGCCAGATGGATAAGAAAATTACTCCATGCCCTATCTGCCAGGAATCTTCCATCGCTTAATCTGATTTCAGGACCTTTCCCAAGCCTGGCAAATACACGATGTGACGGCACTCCCGGCAGGTCATTGGCCATCGTACCCTCGAGCGCCAGCACCAAATCAGGATCGATGCTTCTTGCAACAGGCCCCGCACCCTTCAGGCCCATTTCCTCCTGTGCCGAGGCCACAAGATACAGTTCGCATCCCGGCTTTGGAACCCGCTTTAAGGCCTCAAGCATCACAAATAGTCCTGCACGGTCATCAAAGGCCTTGGCTTGAAGAAAGTCTTCATTCTCAGACCAGGCCCCCGGAAAGGTCACTGGATCGCCAACCCTGACATAAGACCCAACGTCTTTGGGATGCAGGCCCAAATCTATAAACAGTTCATCTACAGGAATAATCCTTTCCTTTTGGCCGTCTTTTTCAGACAAAAGGTGCGGGGCCACTGAACCTATAATACCTTGCAAGGGCCTGGTACCCCAGACAATAACTGACTGGCCGTATAACACCCGAGGATCTATGCCTCCCACAGTTATTACCTTTATGAAACCCAACTCATCAATATGCTGTACCATAAGTCCAACTTCATCCATATGAGCATCTATGAGCAGCTTCGGACCTTCTCCGGGCACCCTTGCGACAAGGCTACCCATGGCGTCTGTGATGATTTCGGCCGTTAGTCCTCTGAGGATTTCTTCAACAATATCCCTTACAACTCCTTCCCCACCGGGAATACCGGGTGCCATGGTCAAGCGTTTCAAAAGGCTAATATCCATAACTCTTATTTACCTCTCCCTTCCTGTAATATTGAGACTTGCTTCAAGCATATTCCAAAGCCCCCCCTCTGGCCTAGCCTCTATCTCTAATACCCAAATTGGAAGGTTCCTCTCACAATTGGCTGCAAGTTCGTGCCAGATCGGTTCCATCTTTACCCTATCCTTATCTGTAGTTACAAGGGCCTTTACTCCCTGCCTCAAGGACTGCGCCATAAGCTTATTCAGGTCCTCCCTTTTATATGAATAGTGGTCTGGGAAAGCCGCCCTACCCCTTAAATCCACCTTAAGATTCTCCAGGGTTGCAAAAAAGAATTCAGGATCGGCCAGGGCGCAAAAAGCAAACAGCGGTTCACCTTGCAGTGCGTCGGGACTTGCAACTTTTCCCTCCATTGAAAGGAATTTCACAGCCCGCATCTCACTCAGGAATACGGGGCGGCCGGGGACCATTGCCTGAAGCTCTCGTCTGCCTGATTCTTGGTCGGCAAAAGATAATAGATTCGCCCTGGTCAGCAGAATCGCAGTTGCCCTAGAAAGCGCCGATACAGGCTCTCTAAGATCACCCCCTGGAAACACCCAGCGCGTACCAAAAAAATTTATCGCAGGCAACAATACGAGATCGACATTCCGGTAAAGGGCCATATGCTGGAAACCATCATCAAGGACGATTGTCTGTGTACCAAAGCGCTCTATGGCGAGCTTTCCAGCAGCATACCTATCTGAACTGACCACAACAGGGATATCGGGAAGGGCTTTGGCCATCATCACAGGCTCATCTCCGGCATCCCGCGGAAAAGTCGTCACCCCCTTACCACAGGAGACTACCAGAGGAGTATGCCCTGCCCTTCCTCCATACCCTCTGCTCACAACGGCCGGACGGACCCCCATGTTCTTCAGCCAATTAGCCACAGCTAATACATGAGGGGTCTTTCCTGTCCCGCCAAGTGAAAGATTGCCTATGCTTATCACAGGACAAGGAAGTCTCCTTGTGGCAAGATATCCTCTCCTGTAGGCCCATGCCCTTATCTTCATAAGGCTGCTGTATACAGGAGAAAGGGGCCTGCCGAAGGCCCAAAAAAGTGATAAGGTTTTGTGGTTCAACAACATAAATCATCCACCCAATCACTGAACCTTTTCAAGCGCCTTCTCTACAAGATCCAGATACCTGGAGACGGCACCCTGATTTTTTTGTAAAAGGGCCTTTGCCTTATTGCCCATATCTATACGCTCACAAGGATTTTTCAAAAGCCTGTTCAAAACCTCTTTCAATTCTTTTTCTCCTGGCACACGGGTGCCTCCTCCACAGGCCATAAGATCTTCAGCTATCGAACGCGCGCTTTCGATATAAGGACCAAAGATTACCGGCACTCCATAAGCCGCCGGTTCAAGGAGATTATGGCCCCCGATATTCACCAGGGTTCCACCTACAAATGCAATATCACAGAGACTGTAACACTTTAAAAGCTCCCCAAGGGTATCCAATACCACTATGTCTACGTCAGCCGACTTCGCAACCGTACTGCTGCGCCTTGCGGCCTTAAAGCCCATCTCTTTAGCCAGAGATTCCAGTTCAGATCCACGTTTCGGGTCCCTTGGGGCTATAAGAAGTTGGAGTCCGGGAAACACCCGTTTAAGATCTTTATGGGCGGTAAATATCAAATCTTCTTCACCCGGGTGCGTGCTTCCCGCCACCCAGAGTAGTGACGAGGGCTTAAGACCTATGGCCTTTCTGAGAAGCACTTTTTCAGATTCTCCAATTTTGGGCACTTCAAGATCGTATTTCAGATTTCCGGGAGCACTCACTTTGTCCGGATTGCAGCCCAGCTTCAAAAGCCGTTCCCTGTCATAAGGTGACTGCATGGCGAGCAAATCAAAGCCTCCATACAGTATGTCTTGAACCGGCCCCAGATGTGAAAGCCTCCCTGCTGAAAAGGAAGACAGGCTGCCGTTTACCAACATTGTACGTATACCTGATTGTCGCATTTTCCATATCAAGTTGGGCCATATATCCGTCTCAACCAGAATAAAGCAGTCAGGCGAGATTTCCCTTACTACTTTATTTACTAAAGGCAGCAGATCAAAAGGAGCCGTTGTTATCACATGGGCCGCATGACCCAGCTTTCTTTTTAAGGTAGTAAGCCCTGTGGCTGTGGCGGCAGAACAGATTATCCCTGCCCCTTGCCATCTTTGAGAAATAGCTTTTACCAGGGCGGATGCTGCATTTACTTCCCCAACCGACAAGGCATGAACCCATATCCTTGGAGACCGCCCTTTGAGGCGGGACAAATCGGGAAGCCTTCCAAGCCTTCCTGCCAAATGGCCCCTATATTTGGACCTGGAAAAAAAATATAGCAGGGCTGGAAGACCCAAGCACGAAAGGGCCGTGACCTGAAGCAGATTATATATTATCAGTATTGGTCGTGTCGGGGCCATGCCTTTATCACATTTTATATTTCTTTCACGATTTTTCGATTAGATGTAATTCGCAACAGGGAAACTCACAACCACTTTTCTGGAATGTGGCACAAAATGGATTATAAGAAAACTGAAAAATATGGACATGGCATTAAAAAATAATGATTTCCAAATTTACGGCATGATTAAGTAGAATTATGATATCATATTTTCCGCTCTGGATTACCACTATAGGCCGGATATGATAAGACTGCAAAAGTATCTTGCTGACGCAGGTGTTTGCTCCAGAAGAAAAGCAGAGGCACTTATTCGTTCAGGCCGCGTCACTGTAGATGGCAAAATTGTTACAGAACTTGGTTCAAAGATAGAGCCATACAAGAACATAATCTGTGTTGACAAGACCGAGATCCTTTGTAAAAGGTCGCTCATTTATCTTTTGCTTAACAAACCCAAAGGGGTCCTGACTACAATTAGTGATCCCTATGGACGTATCACTATAATGGATCTGCTGGGAAAAGTCCCATGGAGAATCTATCCGGTAGGACGTCTTGACAAAGACAGTGAGGGTTTGCTCTTACTCACAAATGACGGGGCACTGGCCCACAGGCTATTGCATCCAAGCCACAAGGCCGCAAAGACCTACCTGGCAACCGTAAGTGGAAGACCTTCACGGAAGGTGCTGGATCTTCTTAGACAGGGTATAGATATAGAGGGCAGAATGACATTGCCTTGTGAAATAAATGTCCGGAAAACTACAAGGCGCTCAACAGTTTTGGAAATTGTGCTGAAAGAGGGCAGAAAACGCCAGATAAGATTGATGCTCAACAAGGTAAACCATCCAGTAATCAGGCTGATACGTATTAAAATAGGGACGCTACAACTTGGAAAATTACAGCCCGGCAAACACAGGATATTGACTGATTCTGAAGTAAAATCACTGAAGAAGTCAGTGGGATTGATTTAGCGGCTGCTCCTAATTTATGGTTTCTGCAGAAAGGCCTTTTGTCTACTGAGATTATCCCTCCAGACCATAGTCCTTCATCTTGTATAAAAGGGCGGGCAGGCTGATCTCCAGAAGGTGGGAGGCCTTGGTCTTATTTCCCTTGGTTTTGTCGAGGGCCTTTATTATAAGTTCTCGCTCCAATATCTTGCTGCTCTTCTTAATGGAAAAGTCGGACATATCAAGGCCTGATGTAGGAGGCGCGCTTTCGTCTTCAAGACCTGTTCTTATATGAGGCGGAAGATCCCTTGTACGTATTATTGAGGTATCCGAATAGACCATTGCTCTTTCTATGGCATTTTCAAGCTCACGGACATTGCCTGGCCACTTGTACTCCAGAAAAAGGTGCATTACCTCAGGGCTGACCCCCTCCACCTTCTTGTTTAAGCGGAAATTATATCTTTCTATAAAGTGATCAACCAGTAACGGAATGTCCTCTTTCCTGTCTCTCAGGGCAGGTATAACTATTGTGAGCACGTTTATTCTGTAAAACAGGTCCTCTCTGAATTTGCCTTTATTCACCTCTTGTGCAAGATCCTTTGCAGTGGCCGCCACTATCCGTACATCTACCTGGATGCAGCGAGTATCGCCCAAAGGCCTGATCTCTTCTTCCTGCAGTACCCTCAAGAGCCTAACCTGCAAAGCCAGGGGCATCTCACCCAGCTCGTCTAAAAACAAGGTCCCCTTATGGGCCTCTTCAAAGAGTCCCTTTTTGGCCTTGACGGCATCTGTGAAGGCCCCTTTTACATAACCGAAGAGTTCACTCTCGAGCAGATTCTCAGGGACGCCACCGCAATTGATTGGTACAAAAGGTGCCTTTGCCCTGATGCTGTTAAAGTGAATTGCCTTGGCTACAAGCTCTTTTCCTGTCCCGCTCTCACCGGTTATCAGCACAGTGGTCTTGTAATCCGATACCCTTTGGATGACCTCAAAAATGTGTCTGATCTGAGGACTCTTGGCCACAATATTGTGAAACGAATATTTTTCCCTTATCTCAGCCTTTAAAAAGGCATTTTCTTTTAGGATTATGGTCTTTTCCTCAGCCCTGCGCAATACGAAAAGCAGGTGTTCCGACACCAAGGGTTTAAAGATGAAATCACACGCCCCTATCTTTATGGCCTCAAGTGCCATATCAATATCGGCCTGGCCGGACATCATGATGATATTGGCTGATATGCCTGCGTCCTTTGCCTTTTTTAGAAATTGCAGTCCGTCCTCAGGCTGCATGTAAATATCACTAATTATGTGATCAAAGGACTGTTTTTGTGCCAAATCCAGACCTTCAATGGTATTAGCCGCCTGGACAACATCATATCCGGCCTTCTTGGAGGTCAATATACCGGCGACTGTATTCCTTACGTCATACTCATCATCAATGACTAGAATTCGACGTTTACCCACGATATTTTCCTGATCACAAAACTTTCTTAACATTATCTCTCTCTAGAACGCCTTTAGCCTCTGGAGATAAAAATCAGATACCAGGCTGTAAGTTCACGTCCCCAAAACAGTGTTATAAGAGCAGCCCCGGCCAAAAAGGGACCATAAGATATAGCCATGTGTCTATCTGCTCTCCGGACTGACATTAAAGCCAAGCCAACAACTGAACCCGCCGCAGCACTCAACAGGATCACAAGCGGTATTGCCTGCCAGCCCAAGAAGGCCCCTATCATAGCAAGAAGTTTTATGTCTCCGCCGCCCATTCCCTCCTTGTGTGCAAAAATATAATATCCCCATGCCACAAGAAACAAGATGCCACCACCCATTAATATCCCCAACAGAGAATCCCACCATGAAAGTCCAGGAAGCAAAAAGGAAGACAGAAAGCCAATAACGATCCCGGACAAAGACACTGCGTCCGGAATGATTCGGTGCGAAAGATCAACAAATGTCACAATTATAAGACATGCTGAAAAATAAAAATAAATAAAAAGTTCAGGGCCAAAGCCGAATCTATACCAGAGTGCAAGGGCCAGAAGTCCACTTAACAACTCTACTGTGGGATATCGTAAGGATATCATGGTCCCGCAAGACCTGCATTTAGCCTTTAAAAACAAAAAACTCAATATCGGGATATTTTCCCACCATTTCAGCCTGTGACCACATTTCGGACAGGCAGAACCGGGTTTTACTACCGATATATCCTGAGGCAGCCGGTATATGCACACATTCAAAAAGCTACCGATACAGATCCCCAGCAAAAAGACCAGAACGGGCCAAATGAATGTCGGCAGAGTAATCAAATCATTTCCTCACTTTCTATTCTCTTGTAAAAACTTGAATTTTCAAGAGTTTGAGGGTGTTTCAGCTTTTTCGGGCTTGCTGGGCATAACACAAAGCTTCAGCCGATCCTGTTGTACCAGATCCAAGTAATCTGCTTTTATTTTATCAAGTTGAGATATAGTCTTTAAAAATTGTGAGTATAAATTGAAGTAATCAGATTGGGCAAAATCAAACCTCACTTGGACAAACTGCAGGCCCGCTCCTGAATTCGTCTTCCCCAAATGCTGTACATAACCCTTAAGAGCGATTACCCCCACCACAGGTAATTCAAGCAGCAAGTCAGTGATAAAACCCTGGGACATTGGGGCATCTGCCACTACATAACATCCATCTAATGAGATATTGGAAGTATTTCCCCATATATTGAAACCTGGGAAATATACACGAAATTTGGCTGGATAACGCGGTATTTTACGTCTTTCAGGCATGACAATCCTCCCGGAATAGATATCTGTTCACTATTTACAAGAACTACCTGTTGAGGTTCCGTTGACTCTTTATTTTACTCTTCGGACAGAAGGAAGCATGAGACAAATTTTTCTCAAAAAGTTCAATTACGTCCAGTTCCAGCAGGATCGGGCAGTATCGATGAAGTATCTTTTTTTAGGATAGGATTTCTGGACCAGCAACTGCCGACACTTTCCTTTACGGTAAGTTCGGCCGGGGGCACGAGTACCGGTAAAGCCCTCACATTTTGTATTTTAATGTCATCTCCTTCTGCACATTCTTCCATACATTCACCATCAAGCTGTAAAGGGAGATTTTGTTTACCAATGATTTTTACGGAACAGGCCTTATAATTGGCCTTTGGATTTGCAAGATAGGCAATACGACCCCTCAACAGCAGTCCCAGATATGCCCTTACGGTTGGAATTACATAGGCTTCTAATTTTCCATCGTTCCAACAACATGTAGATGCAAGAGCGCCGCCTCCCGCATAGCGATCTATATTAGAAAGGATTAAAGCGGCATGATCCCTCAGCCTGATTCTATTCATATTGCCCTTTTTATCAAAGAAACAGATATCCATACCGGTCGAACCAAACTTTAGCATCAGCAGAAGTATATATTTTAAGCCAACAGCAACATAAAGAAACTGGTTCCATCTCCTGCCAAAATTATGACATAGACTTCTCATGCGTATTCTGGAAACAGACGCCACTATCCTCGCGTCAAGACCAAAACCCGCATAACCTATAAAACCGGAATACCCTTCGCAGGACCAGAGGTCCATCGCCTCAACCTTTCCAGCGATAATTCCAGACCAGAAATAATCAAGGCTACCGAGTTTCCATACTTTCCACCAACCCAGGCTTCTGGCCAGATCGTTTCCCGTACCAAGCGGCAAAATGGCAAGGGGCGGGGGACTGTCAAGAGTACCAAGTATGCATGCAATCGCCGATACTGTACCGTCCCCGCCTGCAGCCACAACCAGATCACGGCCTGCAGCCAAGGACAATATCTGAGTTTTCAGACGTTCAGGATCAGTAAAAACAACATGCTTGCGAAAATCCCTTACATGAAGACTACGCTTTAGTTCAGAGGCGATTTTTTCGCCTGCACGGCCTCCTGCCATGGGATTTATAAGAAAAAGACAATCCATAATGACTTGCTAGAATAAGCTTAAATAATTAGATTAGAAACAAAAAAATGACTATGGAACCTAACAATTTTCGCATTCTGGTAGTAGACGACGAAAGATCTTTGACCGTTCTTCTGACCCGTATTCTAATCCGGTCGGGCTATCAAGTTAAATCCGCCGGTAGCGGCATCAAGGCCCTTAACACCATTGACGAATTTTCTCCAAACCTTGTAATCACCGATCTCAAAATGCCTGATATAAGCGGCCTTGAACTCTTGAAAAAGGTAAGATCTGAAAAACCGGAAATCGATTTTATAATACTTACTGCTTATGCTACCGTGGAAAATGCCGTGGAGGCTATGAAGAAAGGGGCTTTAGACTATCTAATAAAGCCTCTCAAAGATCCGGATGAATTACGAATAGCAGTATCCAGAGTGTTGGAGCGTCAGACCCTCATGGCGGCAAACACCATATGGAGAGACCAGCTTGCCGAAGGCCTTCCGCCTACCGATGTGCTCTTCGCTGGTATGGAGGAAGTCCGGAGAGAAATACAGCATGTGGCCAAAACAGACGCCACGGTGTTACTTCAGGGGGAAAGCGGTACAGGAAAGAGCCTTGTAGCCAAAGCCATTCATCATTTGAGTGAACGAAAAGGTCCGTTTGTAGAGCTTAATTGCGCTGCAATACCTGAAACACTTATTGAGTCCGAACTCTTCGGACACGAAAAAGGCGCATTTACCGGGGCAATCAAGACCAAGAAAGGGAAATTTGAACTTGCTCAAGATGGGACCATATTTCTGGACGAGATAGGGGAAATGCCCCTATCCGCTCAATCAAAACTCCTGCGAATATTACAGGAAAGGACATTTGAAAGGGTAGGCGGCACTGATACTATTAACACCAGAGCAAGAATAATTGCTGCTACCAACCGGGATCTGATGACAGGGATACGCGAAAAACGTTTTAGAGAAGACCTTTACTATCGTTTGAATGTCTTTCCGATCACCCTTCCACCCTTGAGAAAGCGCCTCGGGGCAATGCAGAAGCTGACTAATTACCTTGTACAATCGATATCCATGCGGGTGGGGAAAAAGGTCTCTGAAATATCAAACGATACCTTAAAACAGATAAAATCTTACGAATGGCCAGGCAATATGAGGGAATTACATAATGTTATTGAGCGAGCCATTATTTTAAGCCGGGACTCCAATCTGACCCTGCCGCAGTTAACAACCCCCCTTAACGAAGACATCCCTGTGTCGGCCGGTAAACAGCTTCGCAGTATACGAGACCTGGAAAAAGAAGCTATTGAGACAACCATCAGGGAAACAGATGGACATAGACGTAATGCGGCAAAAATATTGGGCATTTCAATTAGAACACTTCAGTACAAGTTAAAGGAATATGGTCTTTTGAAATAAATGGCACGCTAATTGCTTAAAAATAAAATATACGAACAATAATCAAAAAATCCATTTTACTCCCAACCCTCCTCTCCCCGAAGGCCTTTTTGAAATTCTTCAAAAAGGCCTTCTTTTTATTGTGCCTTATCCTAGCCTCAAGAATTCAGGGATTGTCTCAAAGGCATCAGCATACTCACAAGCCCATTGAGTTCAGGAAATTTAAGACAAAAAAGTTAGTCTCAGAAGACCTTGAATCAGTAATTGCTGAATGCCTATCAGATAAACATTGAAATAAAGAGTCCAAAGTTAGTGCAAAAAATGCATTCCATAAGCGCAATAATTGCGTGAATCTGCAATAATTGCATGTCTTATCTGTTGCGATCCGGGGTTAACTATTGCTAAATGGCAAAAATTTTCTGATATTTTCAGTAAGCTGACTCAATAATAGATGAACATTAAAAAGGTACAAAATATGCATATATGCAGAGATAATCTTAATCAAGGGGAATATCGCGAATCTTTCTCAAAACTCAACCGGAGGCATATACTAATTAGCCATGAATGTCCATAAGGCAATTGAGCCAAAAGTTGTTTGTTCTTCCATTTTTTCCTTATTCGCCCTTTTATTGCTGACCCATACCGACCCTGTTCATGCCAAGAGTATCGGTTACGATGAAAATACAGAGATAGTAGTCAGGGGAACCATAAAACAGTGTACGGGAAGATCGTACACGAAACTCCAGTGCTTTACTCTTCAGACCAGGACTCGGATTTTCAAGGTCATCGTTGCCCCGCAGTGGTTTGTTAGGCGGATTGGACTCAAGCTCAATAATGGAACAAATGTGGAAGTGGTGGGATCAAAATTTTTCGGCAGAGACGGATGTCTTTGCCTGTCAGCAAGATCTTTAAGATTTCTCTCCTCGGGCAAAAAGATTATACTGAGAGACAGGAGCTGCAAGCCTGTCTGGCAAAATTCATGTGTACGGGAATCCTCCTGTATTCGTATCTTTTATCAATCTCAGTAGCCAGCCGAATTCTTGCAATACATGTCCTTTCCTCATTATTCTCGTAGCCGAATCCTTTCCAGACGGGACTGCCTTTCCCGCTCAAGCATAAACTTCCTGAGCAAAATGATTACTGACAATCTCAAAGGGCTTGAGGAATATTATACCAGCAAAATTCCACTTATCTATGTTAGTTTCAGAAGCGAGGTAGATACACATCAACTTATCAAAGAAAGGCTGAATTGCGGACTTGAAGTAGCTGTCCCGAAGGCAGATATAGTAAACAAGGGGCTGCAGGCTTATCTCTTGAAAGATTGGGGGAAAGATCTCAGACCCGGGGCCTATGGAATATTAGAACCTGATATAAGGAGGGCCTCGTTGATACGGCCATCCCAAATAGATGTGGTATTGATTCCAGGTAGTGTATTTGACCGGCTGTGCGGCCGGCATGGATATGGAGGAGGATACTTCGACCGCTTTTTATCCATAAGGGCCCCACAAGCTCTCCGTATAGGACTTGCCTTTGGCCTTCAGGTCCTTCCGGAAATCTTCATGAAAAAGCATGACCAGAGAATGGACATGATCGTAACGGAAAGTGAAATATTGCGGTGCAATCGCAACTCAAATCCACGTTTATTAATATAAGTAAAGTAGTACCTACTTCATGCCAATTGATCTTGAAAGGACTCTGCTAAAATCCTTTAATCCCCCCAGATAATCAGAGGGTAAGTGTACATGAATAGCCCTGAGTCTTCCCTCAGAAAGGGCCTCGAAGTCTCCAACCGCCTGA
This sequence comes from Deltaproteobacteria bacterium, assembly GCA_011042225.1. Taxonomy (GTDB): domain Bacteria; phylum Desulfobacterota; class Dissulfuribacteria; order Dissulfuribacterales; family UBA3076; genus UBA3076. The sequence goes on from DQXT01000114.1 coordinate 15,588, forward strand.
GCAAACTGGATATGCCAGAAAGAAACACCGAAATCCGGAATCTCCGGATAGTCCTTTACCCTTCTTCGAGTAAACATAAAAAAGGCCGCTGAACTGGGACCACCTTTGTAAATCTGACCGGTAGAATGGAGATACCTCGGACCGTAGCCCATGGTCGTAGCACAGCCCTTCGCCTCTCGCACAAGATACCTCATTTTTCCTATTACCTCTTCCATCTCTGGATCATAAGGAAGATAAGGGAGAAATGCCAAATAGCCCCAGGTCGGCAAGACATGGAATATGTCTCTTATGGCCCTGGGCAGGCTCTTCATGGACGCTGCCAGCATCTCTGAAGCCCGAAAATGGATTTGACTATTTGGATCCACCCAAAACTTTACAGGCATCTTACCTTCAGCGCGATAGACATCAAGAATTACTCTAGTCTTTTCTTTTGAAAGTTGGACATCCGGTTCATCAAAAGGATTAACACCCAGAAAATAAGAGGCCAGGGCAGTAGCCATCTCCCAAAGGAAAAACTGGGCACCCAAGTCATACAAATCTTCGATCCACAACTCATAAACGGGAAAATCAGACTCGCGTAGCTCTGACACAAAATCTTCCAGAGAATCCTCACCCGGCTTCCCTTTTATCCTCAGGTAAACAAAAATACGTTCTCCACCATAAAATCCTGGAATTCCGGTGGATTCGTCAATAATGGGTACCAGACCCCTGGTCTCTTTTCCGGTACTCTCTGCCACAAGCTGCTCCAACCAGAGGCCGAAGGGCTTTAGAGGTGAATCAGTAAGGATGGTCAATTTGTCCCTGCTTTGAACCCCGAATTCTCCCAAAAATTCCCCAAGTCTGTAACCTGGATTTGTATCCAATGGCATATCAGGACCACACCTGCTGACCATATCCTCAGCCCTCTGAAGGAGCCGGTCAATATCCACCCCGAGTAAAGCCGCCGGGACCAGGCCGAAGTAAGAAAGTGCGGAATATCTTCCCCCTATATCAGAAGGATTAAGAAAAACCTTTAAAAAGCCTCTATCATTTGCCAAATCAGCCAAGGGGGTTCCGGTGTCGGTAATCGCTACAAAATGCGAACCAGGGTCAGACACCTCATTTTCCAACATTGGCCAAAAGTAATTAAACAGGGCATTGGGTTCCAGCGTGGTACCGGATTTGCTGGCCACCAAAAAGAGTATCGTTTCCCAGTCCCCGATTTTGGCAACATTCTCTATCTCATCTGGATCAGTTGTGTCCAGGACATTTAATACTGGAAACCCCTCTTTAGACCCGAAGACCTGACTTAAAATCAGAGGACAGAGGCTGGATCCTCCCATACCAAGAAGGATTATCCGTTTAATACCTCTCTTTATTACATCTTGTGCAAAGCCTTCTATTTCCCCCAGAGATTCTCTCATTTTTGGAATAACATCCAGCCACCCAAGACGATTTGCGATCTGCTCTTGATTTTCCACGTCCCTGGCCCAAATAGAAGGATCTTTTTTCCAAAAACGAGAAATGAATGCCTCTTTTTCAACATTTGATAAATATGACGGACGATGAAACACCTGCGATCCTCCCAACCCCATAATATTTTTTATCCGGATTCAACTTACTGTAGAACTCTAAGTCATATAAGCCGGCACTGCAAATAATTTGTGCCGCAGAGACTCATGAAATAGTAGATTTTTCTCTTGCAGGACTTTATATTAAACAATTATGATAATATTATCAAAGATCTTTAGTCAGCCCCTCATTTTCATATTTTTTAAAATGAATCAGTGGCTCAAGGGCACATATTCGCAGAATCGAGGTCGAGCGGTTATCTTGGCCATTGACCTTTCAAATATATCAATGTCCCGACCGAACATTATAAAGGAGTAAGACACTAAACATGACCGCGATAGTTTCCAAAAGCAAGTGCACGCAAAAGTCTAAAGCCGGTTCTACGTATACCCAGATGAACCCGCATCTGGGTCGCCGTATAATCTGTCCACACTGTGGTAACGAATGGAACTTTTACCAAATAGCGGAGGAAGTTAAGCTCACCACACGCTATATCCAAAATGCCGACGGAAGCTTCACACCACTTAACGATGATTCCAGAATCCTGGGAGAAGTAAAACTTTACTGCGGGGAATGTCAGGCAGATCTAAGCGAATTTCATAATAGATTTTTGGAGATGCTTTTTTGAATACCGGCCGTCCTCCATTGGTCCTCACAGACAACCGCTCTTTCAGAACACATCTTTCAGAACTCGGTTCTGGAGATATAGTGGTCGGACTATTAAACATCAAGCCCACGGAGCAGGTCCTGTTTCTTGATCTTGTAGAACGTGGTATCCGTTTATTCCCATCGGCTTTAGCCCAGCAACTCAGCAGATCAAAATGTCTGCAGGCACTTGTCTACAAAGACTGGATGGTGCCACATACCTTTGTGGCCAGGGACCGCCACGACATGATTAAACAAATAAATGTCTATGGGCGCGAAAAAATAGGAGCAGTAGTAACAAAACAAAATCGTTTTAATTGCGGCCTTGGCATAAACCTGTGGTCCTCCATTGAAGAGGCCTATAATCAAGTATGTTTTGGCTCTCTTGAATATCCTTTTGTCATACAACCCTTTGTAAAAGCGGCTATCGATGTGAGAGTCGTAATAATAGGAGATTATTCCGAGGCGTATTGGCGAAGCAATCCCCACTCATTTCGCAATAACATGTTTTGCGGCGGGAATAGCGGTGAGCAAAGGCTTTCATCTGAGCAGTGGGATCTCTGTCAAAATGTAATGCAGAGGGGGAAGTTCCCCAATGCTCACATAGATTTAATGGTTACTGCAGACGGGACCACTTATTTCGGTGAAATAAACCTCAGAGGAGGCCTAAAAGGAGCCAGAATCTCCGGACCTGAATATCAGAAGCGAATAAAGGCTATGGAAACAGCCTTCGTTAAGTCCATATGTCGCACATAGTGATTATCTGAAAGATCCTGTTTTTTCAAAAAAGGCCTCTTAACAATCAGGGCATGAAGACATGATCGAAACCTGTCAGAATCTCAAACTCATTATCACTTTTCCACTATCGTCTCCTCGATCTTCATGCCAAAGTGTCTTCCAGCTTTTTCCACAGCCACAAGCACCTCGTCCCCCTTTTTCAGGCTGACTATCGAAATCGGCGATCCATCGGGTTTTGTAAGACGGATAGTCTCCGCATTTTGAAGAATGGTCGATATCACAGCTCCATCGACTTCAGCCTCGACCAGCATAAGGGGCCGCTTTTCTATCTTCAGCCTTCCCACAACCGCCCTTTTGGCCTTTCCATTAAAGTCTACTATAAGCACGTCGTCACCCGACTTAAGATCAGACAGATATTTTGTCCTGCCTTCACTCACCCGGATGTATGCATGCACAGGGCCGGCGTTTACACGAAAAGGACGGGGAGCGACATATGGATTTTCAATGCTTTCAGAGTGCACCAGAAACATGGCGGCACTGGAGTTCCCAATAAGCATACCTTCCCCCATATGCATTGACGTACAAGTGTCAACGCAGACCCTGTCCCCCATATCGAGGGACTTGGCGCCCAGGATCTTTGCTGTAACCAGGGGAATCGTCTCCCCGGAACTCTTGACTTCACTGATGATCTTCTTTAATTCATTTACGTCATTTGTAGCAACCAAGACACCATCCACGCCCTTTTCGAGTATGGAAAGAAAGTCCTTTGCCTCAGACAAAGTTTTTGCCTCTGCGTATAAATTGCCTGTCTGTGCAATAAGGTTTTCCAGCGGTATAATAGTCCAGTCAGTTGTCTTCACGATAACTTTTTTGGTCTTGGCAAGTTTTACGATCTCCTTTTCATCTTTGCCGCTTTTGATCTCATATTCCACTATATCCCGACCATATTTAAGGTCTCCGTCCTTGGAGATAGTGCGGATAATACCAAGCTCTTTTACCTTGGCCGTATATTTTTCAGGCACCATAACTGCATCCGCCCCGCTTTCCAGGGCGGCTGTAACCAGCTTTTTGTTCCAGGGTTCAACTTTTACCCAGACCTCTTTCATTATCCTTTTCCTCTCAAGAGATCAATGGCCTCATCAACCGATGCATTTTGATGAATAATCAAGTCAAAGGCCTGTACTATTCTGGTAGGATCCTTGTGCTGGAAGACATTCCTGCCAATGGAAACCCCTGCCCCACCCACATCAACAGCGTCTTTTACCATGGTCAGAACGTCTCTGTCTGAATCCATTTTTGGACCACCGGCTATCACTACCGGTACCGGGCACCCCTCAACAACCTCTCTGAAGGTATCCGGAGTTCCAGTATAATTGACCTTTACAATATCAGCCCCTAATTCAGCCCCCAGCCTTGCTGCATGTTTTACTACATCTACGTCATGTTCATCTTTGATTTTTTCTCCCCTGGGATAGACCATGGCAAGAAGAGGCATTCCCCAATCCATAGCAGATTCGGATATTGCCCCAAAATCATAAAGCATATCACTTTCCATACCGCTTCCTATGTTTACATGAACTGATACTCCATCAGCTCCCAATTTTATGGCCTCTTCCACACTGCACACCAAGGTCTTTCTGTTAGGCCTTGTTGTAAGCGATGTGCTCGCAGAAAGATGTATAATCATCCCCACGTCTTTTCCTTCTCCACGATGTCCTTCCCTTACAATACCCTTATGGATCAGGATGGCATTGGCTCCACCAGTTGCCACTTTGTCAATAGTAGTCTTCATGTTAATTACACCTTCTATAGGCCCCACGCTTACGCCATGATCCATGGGGACGACTATTGTCCTTCCTGTATTGCGGTTGATGATTCTTTCCAGCCTGATCTGTTTGCCTATCATGCCTTCTCCCCCTCAATATTCTTTATGTTTTGATATAATTTCAAAACATTACTTTTTGACCAATACATGCCTGGAACAGGCAGGTCTAAACTGGGTAAAACAGTACCTTACAAAAGACTGAAATGTCAAGAAGTGTCAAAAAGCGTCGGTTTCAAGGTGTCCTGAATACGCCTTTTCCTATTCAGACATATGATGACTTGCACTGAATTGACCAAACGAATACAAAAAACTCTCCCCTTTTCCGTCAGGCTTTTGAGGCGGCCGGGCAATTCCTGTTATCAATCGATCTTGTACCACAACAAGACCGCATATACTTGCCTCAACAGGTTGCATCATTGATTTAAGGACATATCTGCCCTCTTCCCACCCGACAAGCATCAGCCAGTCTCCCACCAACGTACTTTCTTCCCCTGGTACCCCTGGAAACAATAGTTCCGGCAAACCATTTCCATCCAAGTCGGTAGAAATAAACCATTTTGGAAACCCGTCTTCCGGCAAATGCGGGGAAACTGAATTTGAGAAAGACCATAGCAACTGCTCCCTTTCATATATACAAAGTTTGCCGCTATAGTCAATTATACAGAGCTCCGGCAGGCCGTTTCCATTCAAGTCCGACCAGCTTGACCTGATCACAGAAAAATTCTTCGGGCTTGCTATGCGGTGTCTATACTTAAGCCCCTCATTGCTGGACTCCATAAGATAGACCTTTGTCCCGAACATAACATCAACATCGAAATCCTGTCCCAGAAGTGACTCCTTTAAACCGTCTCCATCACTGTCCACAAAGGCAAGCCATAAATTAATTTCATCCTGAATAAGGCTCAATGTAAAATTCTGATAAATTAACAATATTGAGCGCAGACCCGCTCCATCCAGCAGGACATTCAAGACTATCCATCCATCGGTGTTTATTGCAGAAAAACCAACCAGGCGTCCAGGCCCAGCAAACCCATAATGGGCAAACTCCCCCGGACCTTCATAACGACCAACATATAGACCTGATGGCAAAAGGTAAACTATCTCGAGCTCATTGTCTCCATCGAGGTCAAGGATATCGATCTGAATCGCGCCTTCCTGAAGATGTCCCACAAGACGCGCATTATCCAAATCAAAGGACTTGGGGTGTATCTTGAATTTTTGGTTCCCAGTGCCGTACTGAAGGCCTGTATAATCTATTTTTTTAAATATGTCTGTGCTGTATTCCTGTCTTTCCGGGCCTTTTCCCCTGACAAGGGGATACACATGCAATAAATCCAGATCAGGGCCATAGACCTTCAAACTGTCTTGCTCTAAAGCAAAGAGCAAAACAATGCCCAGTGCCTTCATCGATTCGGCATCCAGCACATCAGAAGGGACATCAGAAGTATCCAGCCAAACAAGACCTGGAAAGGCCTGCACTAAGTCATGGCGAAATTCTCCCCGCTCCGAGCCGGGATCTGATCTGTCCACAAAGGCCGCTGCCATATCACTATATCGTATTGCCGGTTGTCCAACACTTAGAGGTCCGTGGGCATTTACTACTTCACATATACACTTGCTGTTTTCAGATTGTATAACCTGAATAGTGGCCAGCGGTTTCTTGATATAGCCGATTATCTCTCCTTCATCAGGATCGAGAACCGGGGCCCCTTTACCATAAACCTCAAAAAGATCCCCCGAATTCACACCATGAAACTTCCCTTTGTCCAATATCATGGAATATTCAGATACTCCGGTAACTATAGTAGACAGCGGAGCAAAATCTTTCAGCAGTTGATCGTATGAACATACCTCACACGGCTTCTTCGCATGACCTAAAACAGCCTGGAAAAGTAAATAACAAATTAAAAGACCGCCTATCCTGAAAAAGTAAAGGGTCTTACCAAAATAATTTGACACATCAGACACCCGAAAAATTCAATAAAAAAAGCCCTCACCATTAAGTAAGGGCTTGTCAGTCAGCCTAGATCGCCTTACAGCGAAGGAATTAAATGCCTAGACACAACCAGTCGGCTTCGGAAGGCCAGCCATCTTACAGGCTCCCTTACCTGGGCCGGATGGGAATAGTTCATAGACTTTCTTTAAGGGAAAACCGGTTGCCTTCGAGAGGATACGTACCATGGGTGCAATGCCGTTCTTTTTGTAGTAGTCCTGTAGAACATTTACTAGTTTCCAGTGTTCTTCAGTTAATTCATCAATACCCTCGGTCGATTTCACATAGTCAACCCATGTCCGGTTCCATGCGTCAAGGCCCCCCAAAAGAAAACCGTCTTCGTCAATCTCGAATGTCTCCCCTCCAAATTCAAGTTCTGCCATATCGTCCTCCTTAAAGAATTAGTTTGCATGATTACAAGCAGCAAGGCATCTCCATGCTTCGAAATAATGTCTGCATACTATAACATAAATTTTTTGTCAAGAAAATCGAACGTCTCTTCCAAAAATTTAATATATGATATTTTCTTTTGATTATAAAGACTTATACTTAAAAACATATTTAAATATCTCTCATATATAAATATATCCCATTAATTCGTAGTTAATGCCTGCTGAATACCGGTTTTTCTGTGAACCTGGACCTTGATAGGCCCTGAACACCTGAAATCTAAATGGTCACATTAATCCTGAGGGACAAAACGGAGTTCCCTCATCTTATCCCGGGCCCAGCTGAGGTCCGGATCTAATTCAAGAGCCATCTCATACCACTTGATTGCCGCATCCTTCATGTCCAATTCCCGGAGATTGCTGGCTACATTGGCATAATCTATTGCAGATCCGGGATCGATAGATATTGCTTGCTCAAAGGCCTCTATGGCCTTGACATGTTCCCCTAAACGATAAAAGCAGTATCCCAGGAGATTATGGATTTCCTTGAGTTCTGGATTCGAGTCCCTGGCACAAACAAGCTCCTCTACGGCCTTGGTGAAATTCTCCAATTCTTTATAACACACCCCACGATGGCAATAAATGCTTGCTACCTCCTCGGCTGGGGGATTGAGCATAAACGCCCTATTATACCATTTTAGCGCCTCTGTATAATCCCCAAGCTTTTCATGTGCATGTCCGGTATAAAAGGCTATATCGTATCGTTCCGAATACAGATCGTCCATGGCATTCAGGATAGAGAGTGCCTTTTGTGGGCGTTCAATGGAGTCAACTAGCCGGGCACAATGGAATGCAACATCAAGATTTCTGGTACGGTCCCTGAAGTGATTCCCGGATACTACTGCATAGACCGCAGGAACTGCCAACTCCGGGTGTGTGATATCAACCAGATACGCCTTTAAGCCGACATCCGCCAAGGCCCGGCACAGCCTTTCAACTTCGAGCCTGAAATTTTCTGAACAACAATTCGGCATCGATTCCAAACTGACCTGGACATCTTTATCAAGCACATACGAGGCCTCGTCCAGACTCGAAAATTTAGGAAGTCCGCTTTCCACATACCTGCCTTCTCTATCGAAATCTCCCGCCAGTTGTGCCACCTCTGTAAGTGCCCTTATTACGGCCCGCTGAGGATCAGGTGCTGTTCCTGCAGTGTATACTATCTCGCTACTGGTCGGAAAAGTCGATGGGTCCCATGCAATGGCTCCAACTGTCGGAATACCGAGATCGAGAGAAAAATCTTTCAGCACAAGCTCTATATTCAGCCTCTGAAATTTTGCCAGAAGTTCTCTGGCAACAGGGTCTTTGATGCTATCAAGTTTTATAGTGGGAGCAGATAGCCTTTTATGGGTAATAATGGAACAAACATGACGTTCAACTACCTCTGAAAGGGCCTGTACAGATGCTTCTTCAAATGAATTTCCAGAGGCTGAACCATTATACTCGTTTAAAGGCCAAAACCACGATAACGGGAGCCAGAACTCCTCTTCACCCAAAGGACAAAAGGCCTTTACCCAATCAAAAGTCAAGGTCTCAATCAAGCTGCCGGCCTTCGAGAGAGCCTCCTCAATGTGATCTGTAATATGCAGTGCCCTAAGCATATCTTCCAAAGAGACTGCACCCGTCTCAAAATCCATTCGTCTGCAAAAACGGTGTTCCCTTTCTTTTACGAAGATAAAAAGACTGAAGCGTTCTACCAGCTCCATCACAGCACTTGCCTCCGCCTGGGCTGGAGTAGTACCTTTACCCATCTGCATCGGGGAACCGGTGAGACGACTTACGGAGGGACTATATCTGCTCACATATACCGGTATACCGAGCCTGCCTTTATCTATACGTTCGGTATTCTGGATAATAGGCATTCCCAGTCTGTTAAACCGGCTCCGGACCCATTTCAAGGTCTCATCCGCCGGTCTTGCCTTGTCAAGCCCGGTATCCGACCCTTTGAAACTGTCTTTTAAAAAATTCATGGTCTCCTACTTATAAACAGAAAACTACTCCACGAAAGGGAGAGTAGTCTTATCTACCAGCCTCTCGGCCTCATACCAGTCTTTCTGGTCCTCTCCATGGACTTTTTCTCCCCTTATCTCAAACAGGCTATAAGCCACGTTGGCTATCCACTGGCATTTTACATTTTCAGACATTTCATCTTTAAAAATCAAATAAGCCATGCCCGTCCCCGGAGCTCCCTGGACCTGCGCCCCGATTACCGGATTAGGGGCCTCTGGGTCGGTGATAAGATAAACGGCCCTGGGTACTTCGACACTATGGCTTAAATGGGCCAGATTTTTAGTATCCATCCCTCCTAGATAGATATCTACTTTTCGCTCCCCTTCATCATAGGCCAGGCCGACCAGAGGCAGACCGGGTTCTCCAATTACTGAGTCTTCTCCCACGGTAAGAGTGGCCCTTCTAAACTGATTCTGACGATTAAAATCTTTTATAAAACTCGGCCATTCATTCTTTAATATCCGCGTCTTTTTCATCTCTTTGCCTCCGCAAATAGTTTAACAAGTAAATAAAAATATATATAAATATTTGTACTATTTAAGCTTCTTGTCAAATCAAAAAAGCAAAAGCGCAAAAAAGAAAAGATATGCTGCCGATTACACTGTACTAGAGCA
>DQXT01000115.1 GCA_011042225.1 Deltaproteobacteria bacterium
ATATATTCTGTGCCGATGTAATTAAGTTAAACACGATACGAAAAAAGATCTTAAGGCCTTCCCTTGTGCAGTGTTAAAATCCAGTTAAAAAAAGACAAGATCAAGACCAGAAAAAAGATCCTTGGGACGTGCAAATACGCAATCCTCAACTGTCAAAGCTCAGTCTAAGTTATATAAAATATCAAATATTATCAGGGGAATAAAGAAATTACCTGCGCAGAGTAGCTATCATTCGTGTAGGTTTGAGAAAAACATCAATTGCATCGCAAATATTGAAAAAAACGGCGTCACTCGCCATCAAGGCCTCAATAGAGGCCCCTTCCTTACCAATTACGCACAAACCCAACTTGGCCTCTCTCAACATCAGGGCATCATTAAATCCATTGCCTATGGCTGCAGTCTTATCACTACCAAGCTCTTCCAGAAAGGCAAGCTTCTGTAAGTCACCCCTACCGGATTTCAGTTTATGGATCTTTATACCGCACTTCCCGACCAACAGATCGCTCAGGCCCTCAAGAGTTTGACCTGTATCTGCAGTCAGCACATAGGCATCCATTATCGCCGATATTTTTCTCAGTCTCTCGACAACACCATCAATAAAACTGCCATCGACTGTAATCGTACCATTGAGATCCAGTATAATGTTACAGAGATTATAAAAAGCCCCACAGGGCATATCTATGCGCACATTCTGAGAACCGGTTATGGCCTATATCCTCCTAATAATTTTTGCCTGTCAACCTTTGCAAAGATGGATCGCCGAATAGGCGCCGGCAAAAAAGCAACCCCTGTATCAGCCACCTTTCTTAAAAGTGGTATCAAATCATCGCTTCCTCTCCAGTTATCCTTAAGCACCTGCTCGTCAACACCAAGAACTAAACGCAAGAGGGAGAGAGCTACCAGGTAAAGGTCGTCAACCAGTCCAGCAAAAGGTATCCAGTCAAGTATAAAATCAATCGGATTTAAAACATAGGCAACACTAGCCATCAATATAGCCTTATCAGTAGAAGATACCCTTGCGTCTCTCAACAAATTTAGCAACAAAACCAGAAACTGAGGCAACAAGGTAATATAATAACTGATTTTAGCACAAACAGATTGACCATTCTCTGGTTGCGGACTAAAACTTTTATGTTTGTCTTTGATACTCAGTTTCACTGTTTTAAAATCATAACCTCAAACAGCAAATAATGTAAAGACATAACGTCCAAATAAATGCCCAAAGTTACATGTTCCCTGAATGAATTACAGGGTTAAGAAATTTGACTTAGTCTTGGTATGTTGAATTATAAACGATAAACACCTTAATTTTAGTCCAATTACCCCTTTCAAACTTCAAATTTTAAAAAGTCTAGGTTAGACTATACTTATTAACCATTTACGAAGGACCATAACATGAATACTTTACACGGACTGTTATATCCATCCACCTACCTCAGCCGGGATACAATGCTGCGGCTTAATCAGGTATTCTCAAAGCTGACTTTATTACTACCCACAGAACATCGTGTTAATTTACCGCCTAAATCCAATACCTGCTCCATGGAAATTGAAGCCGCTGTGCCTATACCTCTGGGAGACAGACTTGAATGGTTCACTGATATTGTTGGCAATTGGAAATCATGGGCAAAAGAGATGGGCCTGGGAGAAAAGATCCCGGCCTCTACACTACTAAGTGCCGCCAAAGACGAAGAAGAATCTTTGCAGGGAATTCTTAATAAATTAAAGGGCGGGGAAGTATCTGATCCGCTCATTGATGCCCAAATATTTCTTCAGCTTTCTTTGGATCTGGATCGACATAATGACGAAGTACAAACAGATCTTGACAAACTGACAATTTATGAAGAAAAACTCAAGTCGATATTGCAAGATCCAGTGGAACACACAGGTCCTTCAAGCGCTCCCCAAAATCTTTATTCTCCTATAATCAAACCGGTCCTGAGAGCAAAAGAACGGCTAAAGGCATGGGCACTGTTACGACAAAAATATACTGACCCAGAACCCTGGCCAATCGGGGAAAGCATCTCGTTAAAGGATCTGATTGATGAGTCCTATGAAGCCTTACAGCCCAAGGAGACCCCCATAGAGATGTTGGATTTAGTGTTACCCCTTGATCCCAATATCAGACCTGGAAAATCAGACAAAATCATCAACAGTCTTACATCCCTTGTTCGGGCACTATCAGATACTACTATAAAAAATTTTTGCAAAAACAATGAAATAGATAAACTAGCACAAGAAATAGACCAGAATTGGGAAAAGACAATTAGAAACCAAGCTCATGGCCCTACACTGAAGTTGACTATATACCCTAAAAGAACATGGGATGAAATATTTTTAAAGGCCGCAGATTTAAACTTCGAACATAAAGCTCAGTCTCTCCCTGAACATGTCGGCTGGTCCTTCTTTCTTTGCTAAAGTGAAGACAAACAGAAACAGAAGAGTCAACTGTCCTTAGAAGACCATGGCAAGGCTTTGTTGGGCAACATTAGCCACTTGTGCCAACCCGTCGGGCAATATTCCAAAATACATGATCCCAAGTGCAGCAGCTATCAGGGCAATCATTGAAATAACACCCACTCTACCGGCTACAACATTCCTGGAAGGCTCAACCATATACAGCATCCATATCACCCTCAGGTAGTAATATACCCCGATAACGCAGGTCAATATACCTAGGGCCGCCAACACCAAATATCCCTCTTTTATTGCCGCTGCAAACAAATAAAACTTGCCGATAAAACCAGCGGTGGGAGGAAGTCCTGCCATGGAAACCAGAAATAAAGACATCAGAAAACTTAGCGTGGGATATTTGAATCCCAGTCCTTGGTAATCCTCCAGGGTCTGGGCCTTCCCCTCCTGCCCATCCAGAATATAGAGCACTCCGAAGGCACCCATATTCATTAGCGTATATGCAAAGAGATAAAACAGCACACCCATGCGACCCTCGTCATTTGCAGCAAGAATTCCTAAAACCATATACCCCGCATGAGCGATTGAGGAATACGCCAGCATGCGCTTGACATTCCGCTGGGAAACCGCAACCAAGTTACCCACAAACATGGTAATGAGCGCCAGCCACCACAGCAGAGGTTTCCAATAAGCTGCCAAGGCTGCAAGATTGACTGTAGATTGGAATTCAGGCTGACCACTGTGTGCAAGAATCGGTGTGAAGGCGACACTCAAGAGTTTGATAAATATCCCAAAGGCACCGGCCTTTACCGCTGTCGCCATAAAACCGGTTATAATCGCAGGGCTACCTTCGTAGACATCCGGAGTCCACATATGGAACGGCACAAGCGCCATTTTGAAAAACAGCCCTGCCATCAGCATAGCCAGAGCGAGAAGTACCTCCGGATTTTCCAAAAGGGGGCCCACGGCCACCATCTGAGCAATCTTTGTGATATTCACTGTACCGGTCAAACCGTACAATAATGCAACCCCAAAGAGGAAAAATGCTGACCCGAAACTTCCAAGAAGGAAGTACTTGAGCGCCCCTTCTTGTGACTTTCTGTCATTCTTCAGAAATGCAGCCAGCACATATACAGACAGAGACATCACCTCAAGAGCGATAAACATCATAAGGAGATCAACCGACTGCACCATCGCTATTGTGCCATAAACCGCAAATAAAAGGAGTATGAAATATTCTGATCTAACCAGTTGATTATTTCGCAAATAGCCTATACTCAAGAGACTCGCGAATATGCCTGCCATAAGGACTATGGCTGATACGAATAAGCCAAATTTCTCTGCGGAAAAGACCTCCACCAGCACTATTTCGTTGAGCCTCCAACCCGGGCCAGTCGTGTACCACAAAGCGACCAAAAAGCTCAGAGCTGTAAGCCAACCCATTGTCACCACATGGTCCGTCTTTTCATCTCTTGATAGCCAAAGATCAACAAAAATAAGCACAAGGCCGGCAATAATGAGGATTATCTGTCCCCCAGCTACCTGCCATAGCTGACTCAGGCTAAAGGAAAATCCAAGATCGCTCATATTAACTACTCCTTAGCCGCACTCTTATCTAAATCTAAAGGCGTCTTGTCAACAGAGGCATGATGCTCCACAACGGCCACCGGGGAAGCAGGTGAGGAGATCTTGACCTGACTGATAAAGTGATCCACAGAACTATGCATCTTACTCAGGAAAAAATTGGGATACAGACCTATCCAAAATACCATTGCAACCAGCGGTAAAAGATAGGCCAACTCCCTGAAATTCAAGTCTTTAAGTTTTTCATTCTTGGGGTTTGAAACCCTACCGTAGAAGACCCTCTGAAACATCCAGAACATATAAATTGCACCAAGCACTACACCGGTAGCAGCCAACACAGCAGCAGCTTTATTAACCTGGAAAACACCCAGCAGGATAAGAAATTCACCGATAAACCCGTTAGTGGTAGGGAATCCAACACTTGACAGAGTTATAAGAAAAAATATGGAGGCATAAATCGGCATCGGCCTGCAAATTCCTCCGTATTCGGAAATCATACGGGTATGCCGCCTTTCATACACTACGCCTACCAAAAGGAACAATGCGCCGGTTGAAATGCCATGGTTGATCATTTGAAGAATCGACCCCTCCACGCCATGCCGGTTCAAAACATAAAGCCCTATCATGCAGTAACCCAAATGAGATACCGAAGAATAGGCCACCAGTTTCTTGATATCAGGTTGAACCATTGCAACCATTGCCCCGTAAATAATGCCTATAATCGAGAGGACAATAATAAGCGGTGCAAAAAAAGCAGATCCTTCAGGGAAAAGCGGCATTGCAAAACGGAAAAAACCGTATGTACCCATCTTCAGAAGAATACCGGCAAGAATTACCGATCCGGCAGTCGGGGCCTCAACATGGGCATCTGGCAACCATGTATGGAATGGAAACATCGGGACCTTGATTGCAAATGCCAGGGCAAATGCACCAAAGAATAATATTTCATATATCCTTACCAGATCCGTATTGTATAGCGAAAGCAAATTGAAGGTCAACTCACCGGTTTGCTGATTATGAAAATAGACAAGACCGATAATACACACCAACATGAGGAAGGAACCCACTGCAGTAAAGAGGAAAAATTTGATCGCAGCATAGATCCTCCGTTCTCCACCCCACACACCTATGATCAACCACATAGGAATGAGCATAATTTCCCAAAACACATAGAAAAGGAAGAGATCTAATGACACAAAGGTCCCAAGCATTGCGGTCTCAAGGACAAGCATCGCAACCTGGAATTCCTTAACCCTTTTTGTAATGGCCGTCCAAGTGGACAAGATTGTGATCGGAGTAAGAAACGTAGTCAAAAGTACAAGCCAGAAAGCAAGGCCATCCAATCCCATAAAGTAGGAAATGCCGTAACTCGGAATCCAGCTATATTTCTCTATGAATTGGAAGCCTGCCTCCTCCGGATCGAAACCAAAGTACAATCTCAGCGAAACAATAAACACCAATGTGGATATTACCATTGACACCCAGCGAATGGCATTCTTACCTGATTCACTCCGCTGCGGGATAAAGAGAATAGCCAGGACTCCCAGCAGAGGCAAGAAGGTTACATACGTTAATATGGGAGCATTCATAATCTACCCTTTGATCCTTTTGTTTTGCTACACTCCATAGCCGCTCTTTCCAAGCTTTTCCTTAAATTAGAATCCAGCCGATTTTATACAATGAAAAACCAGAGCATTACAACTAGTCCGAGGAGCATAAATGCCCCATAGGTCTGCACATAACCATTATGGACAAGCCTTAACGCACCTGATCCCCTCTGCACCCACCATGCCTGTCCATTTATTCCTACGCCGTCAATACAAAACGCATCCACCACCTTCCACAAGAACATTGAGAGATAATAAAACGGAAGGACGATCACGTAGTAGTATATTTCATCAACAAAGTATTTATTGTACACAAGTTTGTGATATATGGAATACGTCTCGGCAAGCCTGGCAGGAAGAACATCAAACCGACGGATGTATATATGATAAGCCAGGGAAATACCGCCAATAGCAACCGCCACCGAACCAGCCATAAGGATCCACTCCACGACAGTGGAATGATGTTGCACACCGGCATAGGCAGAAATTATTTCATGTGAATTGGCAAATACCGGCTCAAAGAAATTTTCCATGACATTAGGTACATGTCCAAAGAGATTGCCTATGACATGCGGTATACCCAGCCAGCCCCCGCATACTGAGAGAAAAGCCAGTATCATAAGCGGACCTGTCATACTTAATGGAGATTCATGTAAATGGTGCGCCTGCTCTGCAGTACCTCGAAACTTACCATGGAAGGTCATGAAAATGAGCCTAAACATGTAAAAGGCCGTTATCCCGGCGGCAATAACGCCGATAAACCACACTATTTTACCTACAACAGGATAATATGGAAACGTGAATGCCTTCCAGAGGATTTCGTCCTTGCTGAAAAACCCTGCAAAAGGAGGAATACCGGCAATCGCTATGGTTGCAAAAAGCATAGTGATATATGTGATGGGTATCTTTTTCCAAAGGCCTCCCATGCTCCTCATGTCCTGATCCCCGCCCATGGCGTGAATCACAGATCCGGCACAAAGAAACAAACAGGCCTTGAAGAAGGCATGTGTCATGAGATGAAATATCCCCGCCCCATAGGCGGCCACGCTAACCCCTATGAACATATATCCGAGCTGGCTTACAGTAGAATATGCAAGGACTCTCTTAATGTCGTTCTGCAATATACCAATGGTTGCCGCAATGAATGCAGTAGCTGCGGACATTAATACCAAGACCAGCAAAGCAGTGGGAGCAAGAGTGAAAAGAATATTGGTCCTTGCAACCATATAGACACCCGCAGTCACCATGGTGGCAGCGTGGATAAGCGCAGAAACCGGCGTTGGGCCGGCCATGGCATCCGGAAGCCATACAAACAAAGGGATCTGTGCCGACTTCCCGGTTGCTCCCAGGAAAAGCAAAAGACATATGGCTATAACAACCGGGGAGTTCATAGCCAAAATCCCGTGCTCATACATGTGAAGAGCCTTTGGAAATACATCAAGATAGGCTAGTGAGCCAAACGTGATGAATATAAGGAACATGCCCAAGAGAAAACCGAAGTCTCCAATCCGGTTGACAATAAATGCCTTCTTACCGGCATCTGCATTCACGTTCTCCTTGTACCAAAAACCAATCAACAGATAGGACGCAAGACCTACACCCTCCCAGCCGACAAACATTACTATAAAGTTGGAGCCCAGGACCAGCATTATCATGAAAAATACAAACATATTCAGGTAGGCGAAGAACCTCCAATATGACTCATCATGTGCCATGTAACCAGTGCTGTATATATGAATGACAAAACTTACGCCCGTGACCACAAGGACCATTACAGCAGAAAGCGGATCAATCATTAAAGAGACATCTATATTCAGATTACCCACGGCCATCCAGTTCCACAGGACCTGCACGAGCAACCTGTCGTCAGGTGGGCTGGATGCCATTTGGTACACGGCCAGAATGGAAAATAAAAACGCCAGGCCTATACTGGAACAGCCAATGCAGAAAACACCGGATTTCCCGATCTTTTGCCCCAGCAGGCCATTAATCAGAAATCCTATAAAAGGCAGTAGTGGTATGAGAAACAAATAACCTTCCATGAATAGCTCCCTACATAGACAGGGTGTTGTTTACGCAGCAAAAAAACATAGCCGACTGTGTATTCTTTACCATTTTAGGACATTAAACCTGGTTATATCTACCTCCCGCACATGGCGGAAGAGCGCTATTAATATCGCCAGACCGACCGCGACTTCGGCAGCAGCCACTGCAAAAATAAAAAAGACCATAACCTGCCCTGCCATGTCGCCCATAAAATTGGAAAAGGCTACCAACATCAAATTTACTGCATTCAGCATAAGTTCAATACACATGAACAGGATCAAGGCATTTCTCCTTGTAAGAAAACCAATGGTCCCCAAGCCAAAGAGTATTGATGACAAAACTATATAGTGTGTGAGTGTTGCCATTCAGCCCTCTCTCTCAAAGTCTCTTCTTGCACAGATAGATCCCGCCAATCAGTGCTACAAGCAATAGTACGGACACAACTTCAAAGTGAAGCAAAAAATTACTGAAGAACAAATCACCAAATATCGAAGGGTTTCCGAATCCTTCGGGAGGCGCCTTCATAGACACTATGTCAGACACACCCTTTGTCCCGACTGCTATCAAACCAATTAAACACAACCCCAGAAGCACACCTAAGCCTCTGTATGAGGCATTGGCCTGAATAACACCCATTCTCTCACCCGGTGTCATTAGAAGCATGATAACAAACACAACCAGGATCAGGATGGCCCCGGCATAAATAGCAACTTGAAAAATAGCGATCAAAGGGGCATGCAGGTGGAGATAAAGGCTGGCAAGAGCAATAAAAACCGTAAGCAGTCCCATGGCGCTGGGTAATGCGTCCTTTGCGGCTACTGTAAATAGCCCGGCCAGAACTGACATGCTGGCAAATACCCAGAAGTATAGATCCATATCAATCACCCAATTCCTCTAACAGTTTTTCTAAACACCTTATTTATTTTTCCTTCTCCGCAGCCTTTTTATTCTCGGAACCCTCTGCCTGTTCAGTATTTTTAACCTTCACAACCGGCCTTTTCGTGGCTTTACCTGCCGCCGGGGCCTTACTTTTTTTTGTCTCACCACCCCCGGCCTTCTCAGGCTTGGGCGGCGCAGGAACCACTGGAACAGGCTTCTTGGGCGGTTTAAGCTTACCTTCTTCCTTGGCCTTACGATAATTTAAAAGCAGCTTACGTTTATCGAGTATACACTCTTCTTTGGTAAACCTGGCCAGTTCGAATTCTCGTCCCAAAACGATGGCGTTCTTGGGACATGTATCTTCACAAAAACCGCAAAAGATACAACGCAGAAGGTCTATCTCAAAGGATGCGGGATATGTCTTGGCGGCATACTTATCTTCTTCGCCCTCTTTCCTCTTGCCCTTCTTTACCGTAATACACTTGGCAGGGCAGATCTTTGCGCACATTCCGCATGCAATACATACCTCTCTGCCTTTATCATCGCGCTGGAGATAATGTTCACCCCGAAAGATAGGAGATATTTCCCTGGTGCGATCTTCCGGGTACTGCCAACATGTTGGAATCGTATGGGGCCCAGGCCTCCAGCAGGCCTTGAAATTGTACCAGAAATGTCCCCATGTGAGCTTCATACCCTTGAGGATCTCCCATAAATAGATCCGTTCTTTTAGGGTATATTCCTTTTTGACAACCGGCTTGGCCATAATGAGCTCCGACTAGACCGTAAGCTGAATAAACAGCGCAGTAATGAAGATATTAAACAGGGCCAGAGGAATCAGACCTCTCCACCCGAGACCCATAACCTGATCATACCTGAAGCGAGGCAAGGTCCACCTTACCCATACAAACAACCATAGGAAAAACGCCACCTTTAGAAAAAATATACAGAAAGACACTATTCCCCATGATATGGGCCCGAGATATGCGCCCAGATCAATATACGGCAAGTGCCAGGAGCCGAAATATAAAGCCACAATAGTACCGGATATCGTCACCAGGTTTACATACTCTCCAAAAAGATAAAGCCCCAGCCGCATCGATCCATACTCAGTATGGTATCCGGAAACGATTTCACTTTCAGCCTCAGGCAAATCAAACGGCACACGATTGGCTTCTGCATAGGCGGCAACTATAAATAGAATGAATCCCAAAGGCTGTTTGAATATCCCCCAGTTTGGAAGAAATCCCAAAAAGGTCCCCTGCTGAGCGAGTGAAATATCCCTGAGGCTGAAAGTGCCATACACGAAAACAACAGCCAAAAGGGCCAGGCCCAAAGGCACTTCATATGAAACCATCTGTGCGGTGGATCTAAGACCTCCCAGGATTGAATACTTATTAGTTGAACCCCAACCGCCTAATATTACGCCGTACACTGCCATAGAACCAATGGCTAATATATAGAGAAATCCTATATTTACATCAGAGACCTGCAGTATTATCTCTTTGCCCCCAAGAATGATCTTATCTCCAAAGGGAACAACCGCATAGGCTGAAAAGGCCGGAAGGGAAAAAAGCGCAGGGCCGATGATGTAAAGGAATTTCTGGGCCTTTGTCGGTATTATCTCTTCCTTGGTAAAGAGCTTAATTCCATCTGCTAAAGGCTGGAACAGTCCCCAGGGACCGGCGCGGTTAGGGCCAGGCCTGTCCTGTATTAAACCTGCACCTCGCCTCTCCACCCAGGTCATGACCACGGCTATGAGCAAAACCCATACCCAAATACCAACGACCTTAATAATTGCGATTAGCCAGTCATCCATGGGCATCAGCCTCCTTACCGGTCCAACTCGCCGGCAATTACATTAAGACTACTGAGACAGGCAACCAGATCGGCTATCAGTTCACCCTTGACCAGCTCAGGAAAGGCTTGGTAGATCATATAGCATGGAGGCCTTATCCTTATTCTGTAAGGGTTCGCAGAACCATCGCTTTTTACAAAGAAGCCCAGCTCTCCGTTGGGAGATTCAAGGGCACTATATACTTCGCCTGCCGGGGGTTTTATGACTTTGGGTACCCTTGCCATAAGAGGCGCATCAGCGGGCATCTCTTTATAAAGCTTATATGCCTGATCAATGATCTTGATAGACTGCTCCATCTCGATCATACGCACAATATAGCGATCAAATACGTCCCCATTTTTCCCAACCGGTACCTCAAAGTCAAACTTATCATACATACAGTAGGGCTCGTCCTTCCTCAAGTCCCTCTTAACACCGCAGGCCCTGAGGCAAGGACCTGTAAAACCCCAGTTCAAGGCATCCTCCGCAGAAAATGCACTGACGCCTATGGTGCGGTCCATCCAGATGCGATTGTGGGTAAGGAGCTTTTCCGTTTCTTCGTTGGCCTTTCGCACATTGGGCTTAAGCTCATTCCACCTGTCTTCAAAATCGTCAGGCAGATCGGCATCAACACCTCCGATACGGCCAAAGGTGTTGGTAAGCCTTGCGCCGTTGAACCACTCGAATATCTCATAGATCTCCTCACGCTGTATTATGAGATAGAAGAAGGGTGTAAAGGCACCAAGATCCACTCCAAGGATACCTACACAAACCTGATGATCTGCAATCCTGGCAAGTTCCATCATGATGACCCGGATGAGCTGGGCCTTCTCAGGGACCTCAAGACCCATCAATTTCTCCACGGCCATCTCATATGAAACATTGTTGGGAATCGCCGAACAGTAATTAAGCCTATCCGTAATGGGAATAAATTGATGATAGGAAAGACTCTCCCCCAACTTCTCCACACCACGGTGTAGATATCCTATCTCAGGCTCGGCTTTTATCAAAGACTCTCCGTCGGTCAGGGCAATTACCCGAAGAGTACCGTGCATCGCCGGATGAGATGGACCGATATTTACAGTTACATAGTCACCTGTTCCGTGACCTGTCTGAGGAGTAGGATTCTGATTCAACTTAATTTCTCCTAGTCATCGTATATCAGGTGGCGTTCTTCCCCCTGCCCTTCCAAAGGATAATCCTTGCGAAGCGGGTAGGCCGGAAAATCGTCCCACATCAAGAGTCTCTTAAGATTGGGATGTCCCTTAAAACGTATGCCGTACATATCGAATGCCTCACGTTCAGGCCAATCTGAGGCCTTCCAAATGCTATACAGGCTGTCCACCTCCATATCGTCTTCTGCCACGCGTACCTTTACCTGCAAACGCTCATTTCGTTCAAGACAAAGCAGCAGATAAATTACTTCGAAACGAGGTGGGAGTGACTCCTTCTCCGCTGTTTCTTCTGCCTCTTCTGCACCCTCACCTTCTTCTGTCTTCTTTTTAGGCCTTTTCTTCGGCTTATTAAGGTCCAGGTTATCCACCCCGAACACATCACTTAGAAAATTAAAACCGAGACCGGGTGTATCCCTTAGAAGGCGCATTACATCAAGAATACTCCTCTTGGGAACTTCCACACTGAGATCACCTTGACATTCAGCCATCGCCACAACAAGGTTTTCAGGCCCAAGACACTGTTCCACTCTATTCTTGAGATCCATGGTTAGGTACCCACCAATAAGTCAGAGTACTTCTTATGTATTATAGGATGACTCTTCTCTGTCTTTTCAATAAACATCAATAGGGCCTGCAGCAGGGCCTCAGGCCTTGGAGGACAGCCCGGAATGTAGATATCCACAGGTACAAGCTTGTCTATACCCTGAAGCGTTGAATAGGTCCTGAAGACACCCCCGGTACATGCGCAGGCACCCATGGAAATGACACATTTAGGTTCGGCCATCTGATCATATATCTTTTTGAAAACAGGTGCCATTTTCAGGGTTATAGTCCCTGCCTGTATCAGCACATCTGCCTGACGTGGAGAAAAACTGGGTCGTTCCGCCCCGAATCTTGCCATATCGTAACCTGCGGCCAGAGCGCACATCATCTCGATACCACAGCAAGCGGTACCATAAGGGAGAGGCCATGGTGATCTTTTGCGTCCCCAGTTAATCAGCCACTCCAGCTTGGTAGCAATCCATCCGCCACCATTGTAAGCCTCAGTTGCCATACGACTTATCCCCCTAATCCCACTCTATGGCCCCTTTCTTTATGGCATAGATAAGACCTGCCAACAAGATCGCCACAAAAATAAATATCTCACAAAAAGCTCCCCACCCAATTGCAGCCAATTTATGGTATCTGACAGCCAAAGGATAGATCAACACTGTTTCCAAATCGAATACCAAAAATAGTATAGCAACCAGGAAATATTTGACATCATAACGGGTACGGCTGGGATCCAGAAGCGGTACACCACATTCATATGTACTTTTCTTACTGGGGTTGGGACGAGAAGGCCCAAGAATATAAGCTCCGGCAAGCATGAGAATCACTACCAACAGCGACATGCCAAGATACATGACAATGGTCTCAAAACCGCTCATCATGTCAATAGCCCTCCTCTCGTAAATAAATCCCAAACTATTTAACAATGTATGAAGCTGAACTGCACTTCAGTTTCAACACCATGTTAAGAAAATCATTCTTCAAATATATTCAGTATTTGTGTATATGCCTTTCCACATTTAAAGTCAAGGTGCTATTTTTGACCCTTGTCCATGTCAAATATCACTGACTTTGGTGGATTGTACTATCATAAGAGAACCCGGCTGTCAAGACAAAAAATGAATCCTCACTCAGTGAATTTTAGAACTATTACTGGATCATACCTGCTTAAATTCCTTGGCATTTGTGAAAACGCCAGTATCGACTCTTTATTATCCATAAAGAAAGGAGGCAGGTTTCTGGATTTTCCTGCCGGCGAATCCATGTTATATTTTTTTGTTGCATTCAGGAGTTTGGAAAGATTTTTTGGTTAGCTGCCATGCCTTGATTTAGCAGATGCAACTGTGCGGTATACAAGCATAAAGACCTCTTCAAAGGAGGTAGGCGTAACCCTCCCCATTTCTATAAATTTTATTACTATCTCCTTTGTTACCTTGAGTATCAAATCTCCCTCCCGGGGCCCAAGTTCTCGATCCGGGTCTTTATTCTTGTATTTAGAATCAGAGTCAGACATCTTCGCGGTCTACGGGTTAAAAAAATAAGACTCCTGCTGCAGAAGAAGGCCAATTTCTCATTAGCAGGAGCCCATACTTATTAAGAAAAACCTGGAGAGGCCCTCCTTATAGTATTCAAGTATCCTCCAGAGGCTCAAAGGTTCAGATACACGTTCAGTATTAGCACTGTATCTTTCCCTCTCGGCCTATTAATAACAAGTTTTCAAATTGGTGGAGCTGGGCGGGATCGAACCGCCGGCCTCTTGAATGCCATTCAAGCGCTCTCCCATCTGAGCTACAGCCCCACAGGCGGAAATTTTTTAACATACTGGTCTGTCAGCGTCAAGAAGGCTATGATAATATTGGCTATAGTCAAATTTCTTATTCAACGGAAAAACTTAATACATATAAGGCCTTTTCTGAATCTATATAAGATATATCCTTGGTAGAGCCGGCTGAACACGGGCTGTGTTTCTGGTAAAAGAAGGGCCTCTAGGTCCAGAAGACAGGCAAACACCGAAGGTGGCCAAGGGTCTTGGTGTGGCAATATCGGTCATGAGGGAGACACCTGAAAAAACGCGGATTTAGAACCCGGGTACTATACCAGCAAGTTGTTTTGGATAATAATGAAAGGCGGGTAAAAAACAATGGCTTATCGCGATCTTCAAGATTTTATCAAAAAACTCGAGAAATATGGAGAACTTATCAGGATCAAAGAGCCTGTCAGTCCGATACTTGAGATAACAGAGATCACCGACAGGGTCTGCAAAAGGTTTGGACCGGCCCTCCTCTTTGAAAATGTCTCAGGATTTAATATGCCTGTGCTTATGAATGCCTTTGGATCATACGGGCGAATGTCACTGGCCCTGGAAGTTCCTGACCTCGACTCCCTTGGCGATGAAATCCTAAATTTTGTCCAATCAGAAGCACCTGATACCTTATTTAAAAAACTGAAAATAATACCTAAGATCAAACGCCTGAAAAACGCCTTTCCAAAAATTGTGCAAAAAGCCCCTTGTCAAAAAATAGTATATAAAGGTGATGATGTCGATCTTACCCGCCTTCCGGTGCTCCAGTGTTGGCCGGAAGACGGGGGTCCCTTCATAACCCTGCCCCTCGTCTTTACCCGTAATCCTAAAACCGGAATCAGAAACGTCGGCATGTACCGCATGCAGGTCTTTGACAAAAAGACAACGGGAATGCACTGGCACACACACAAAGGCGGAGCACACCATTACAGGATTGCTGAAAACAAGGGACAGCCCCTGGAAGTCGCCGTCGCCATAGGACCTGACCCGGCCATGACCTATGCGGCGACAGCGCCCCTTCCTGACGATGTAGACGAATGCATTTTTGCAGGATTTTTAAGAGAAGAACCGGTCGAGCTTGTAAAATGCCTGACCGTGAACCTGGAGGTTCCCGCCTCATCCCAGATAGTTCTCGAAGGATATGTCAAGCCCGGAGAACGGCGTTTAGAAGGTCCTTTTGGTGATCATACCGGATATTACTCTCTAGCCGATCAATACCCCGTCTTTCATGTAACATGTATGACCTTCAGGCAAGACGTTATCTATCCGGCCACCATTGTGGGGCAGCCTCCACAGGAAGACTGCTATATGGCAAAGGCAACTGAACGTCTCTTTCTCCCCATGATAAAAAAGACCCTGCCTGAAATCTTGGATATGAACCTTCCCATTGAGGGGGTATTCCACAATCTGGCCTTTATATCCATTGACAAACGATATCCCGGCCATGCCCGCAAGGTAATGCATGCCCTCTGGGGTCTCGGTCAGATGATGTTCTGTAAGATAATCTTTATTTTTGACAAAGAGGTGGACGTACAGGACCTCTCCCAGGTATTATGGCGACTAGGTAACAACATAGACCCGAGAAGAGATATAGTCTTCGCGGACGGACCTGTAGATGCCCTTGATCATGCATCACCCATACCCCTATATGGCAGTAAGATGGGAATAGACTGCACCAGAAAGTGGGCTGAAGAGGGATTCTCAAGACAGTGGCCGAATGTAATAACAATGAAGTCTGAAATCACTAAAAAGATTGACAAGTTGTGGCCAAAGCTGGGATTGAAAATATGATAAAGCTTAATGGCCGGGATCCAATACTGCTTGCGATTACCGGGGCCAGTGGATCTGTCTACAGCCTTAAATTAATAGAAATCTTAAAAGACCTGGGCCAGGAGTTCCATCTCATCGTTTCCAAAACAGGGGAACAGGTATCAAGGATTGAGATCAAAGAAGACGGCTTCCAGACCATGATCAGGACGGCACATAAGGTTTACAGACCGGACAACCTGGCCGCTGCCCCTGCAAGTGGTTCATTTAGATGGAAGGCTATGATAATCATACCTTGTACAATGGGGACCATGGCATCCATTGCTCATGGATTCAGCCAAAACCTGATCCACAGGGCGGCTGACTGTTTCCTAAAGGAACACAGGCCCCTTATCCTGGTCCCCAGGGAAACCCCCTTGAATCGAATCCACTTACAAAATATGCTGTTGGCAGAAGATGCCGGAGCCGTTATATATCCTGCAATGCCAAGCTTCTATTATCAACCCGGGAATATTGATGAAATGGCATCATTCTTTGCCGGTAGATTGGCGGAATTTATAGGACTGGAGGTAAAAGGCCTGAGAAGATGGCACGGAATTGATTAGTTATGGATAACTGGGTGCGATCACTAAATCATCAAGTAATTAAATCACCAATTTCAAAGACTTGGATACTGCTTGAAATGATAAAGTTCGAGCACACTATCTTTGCCCTGCCTTTTGCATATCTGGGTGCTTTTTTAGGTGCTGAAGGGCCACCTGACCTCTGGACATCCCTGTGGATTCTTGTGGCTATGTTTGGAGCCAGGACGGCTGCAATGGGTTTCAATCGTTTAGTTGACATCCCCTTTGATTCAAAAAATCCCCGCACAAAAGAGAGGGCCCTCCCCAAGGGCCTTATCAAAGCAAGAGATGCATGGATCATGGTAATAGCTGCTTCGGGGATTTACTTCCTGTCGGCCTACGAGCTTAACCTGCTTGCATTTATCCTCTCTCCGGCTTTTCTGGCTGTATTGCTCGGCTACTCATATACAAAGAGGTTTACATCCATGTGCCACCTCTTTCTGGGCCTGGCCCTGAGCCTAGCCCCTCTGGCCGGTTGGATTGGAGTAAAGGGAAATGTAGAATTTCTGCCTCTGATCCTCAGCACCGGAGTACTTTTCTGGGTGGCGGGATTCGACATCCTATATGGCTGCCTGGACTATGATTTTGACCGGGAACAAGGCCTGTACTCAATACCGGCGAAGTGGGGAATAAATAAGGCCTTCTGGATTTCAGGCATATTCCACTTTCTGGCCTTTATCAGCCTTGTATCTGTGGGATTTCTGGCACATCTCAACTGGATATACTATTGCGGCTTACTGGCCACCTTTGCACTTTTGGTAATGCAAAGGCTGGTGGTAAACCCCCAAGACCTTTCCCGTATGAATATGGCATTTTTTACCTTTAACGGGGCCATAAGCATAATCCTGTTTACAGCAACGGCCATTTCTCTTATCTGGAAGGTCTGATGCCCGGGTTCGACATACCTGCCAATATTGTAGAGCAGACACGACTTGCACATAGTATTTTCCTGCTTACGGTCGATGCTCCTGCAATTATGGATTCCACCGACCCGGGGCAGTTTTGCATGCTTGAGGTTCAAGAAAATAACAGCAAAGACCCTCTGCTTCGCCGTCCTCTGTCCATTTACAAGACCGGATCAAACGGACAAATCAGCTTTCTCTATAAAGCGGTCGGCAAAGGCACCCGCCTGCTTTCAAAGCGGCGCCCCGGGGAAATAATAAGGGTTCTGGGACCGCTTGGGCAAGGCTTCAGATTAATCCATGATTGTACTTCCATACTGGTAGGCGGAGGGCTCGGCATTGCATCATTGCTTCTTTTGGCACAAGGCATCAAGCAATCCGGCAGACTCATTATCTTGATCGGGGCGAAAAATGCCGCTGAAATCCCGACCGTTGAAGACTTCTCCAGACTTACCCGATATTTTCATGTAGTAACCGAGGACGGGAGCCTTGGACAAAGGGGAATGATAACGGACTTGTTGGATCAAACACTCCAGGAAATTACCGGCACGGCCCGGATCTATACCTGTGGTCCGTGGTCTATGATGAAGGCCGTCTATCATATGGTTAGCAAAAGGAATATCCCATGTCAGGTCTCACTTGAAGCTGCCATGGCTTGCGGCATAGGACTGTGCCTGGGCTGTGCCATTCCGAAGTCGAATAGCCGGGGTTTTCTCCATGTATGCCAAGAAGGACCTGTATTTGATGCGGATCAAGTACATTGGGGACAAAATTCGTGATTAATCAAAAAAAATCAACCCCCATATCCCCCGATCTCTCAATCAGTATAGGAGGTCTTGGGCTTAAAAACCCGGTATTGCTTGCATCAGGGACCTGCGGTTACGGAATGGAATTGGATGATCTCCTTGATTTAGATCAAATAGGTGGAATTATAATAAAAGGCCTTTCTATAAGACCTCGTCCCGGAAATTCTCCACCCCGCTTAGTAGAAACACCCTGCGGCCTTTTGAACTCCATAGGCCTTGAAAACATGGGAATAGAGGCATTTCTCAGGGACAAGCTCCCTCTTCTGAGAAATATAAAGACACCTTTGATTGTCAACATCCTCGGGAACTCAGTTGAAGAATATTTTGAGATGGCGAGAAGGCTCGACGGGGCGGAAGGGATCAAGGCCATTGAGGTAAACATCTCATGTCCGAATGTAAAGGCAGGTGGTATTGCATTCGGGACAGACCCTGAAACAGCGGCAAGTGTAACTCATGCGGTTAAAAAAGCCACGGGCCTTCCCATAATAATAAAGCTCACGCCAAATGTGACCGACATCACCGAAATTGCCCGGAAAGTCGCATCCGCAGGGGCGGACGCCATTTCTCTCATAAACACACTTCTGGGTATGGCTATAGATATTAAATTCAGGCGTCCGGCCCTGGCAAACGTATTTGGAGGCCTTTCAGGCCCGGCGATCAAACCCGTTGCCCTGCGCATGGTCTGGCAGGTAGTTCGAGCGGTGGACATCCCGGTAATCGGTATTGGTGGTATCAGTACTCCGGATGATGCCCTAGAGTTCCTTATGGCCGGTGCAAGGGCGGTTGAAATCGGTACGGCAACACTCATAAGACCAAGTACTGCAGAGGAGGTGCTAACTGGAATCAGAGACTATATGAAGACCAACAATGTACAAAATGTGAAAAATCTTCGGTTACCTGCATAGTAATTGTTATAGGGTTTTACAGCTTTCAGGGTTAAACGTCCTTCTTAGTTGAAATAACAAAAGATATAAGCTCTAAAAATTATAAAATACGCTGTTAAAATGACTAAAAATACTCATTACATCCAGGCAAGAAAATCACAGTTAAATTTTTATAGGGAAGTACCTCTATATGTTAAAGGAGAGAAGGACAAATTTATTCTATATAAAAAACGGGGAATAACTATAGATGAAATGCGTATTAGAGAAAAAATATATCCGTCTGCCTTATATATCAAGGCATCAGACAAAATAAAAGGCATTCAAGAGGCACAAAGAGGATTTAATAAAAAAATAGAAAATGATATTAAATTAGGCCATCATGAAAAGGTCAGAGAGTCTCTTGTCAGTATTGTAAGAGAAACATTAGAAGAACCAAGAAGTGGAAGCCTTGAAGGTTTTTATGATACAGTGAATATTTTAGTCAGCGATTATTCAAAAGAGAATGATATTATTAAATATTTGATAGATATATCACATAAAGACTATTCAACAATTTTGCATTCTATCAGTGTCATGGCACTTGCCTTAGGTTTTGCATTTTATATTAATCTCTCAAAAGATGAAACAAAATTGCTTGGCTTGTGTGGATTATTACATGATATTGGTAAAACCAAAATTAACCCTAAGTTACTTAATGCCCAAAGAAAGCTAGATGATGAAGAATTTGAAGAGATTAAAAGCCATACATATAAAGGTTACAATATTTTAAAAGAATGTAAATTTAACAGTGAATATATTAAACACTTATCTCTTACTGCTCTTGAACACCACGAAAAATCAGACGGCACAGGATACCCACTAAAGAAAACCGAAGGTCAATTAGCAAAATTTTCCCCGATAATTGCCATTATCGACTGCTATGAAGCACTGACAAATGACGACAGACCATACAGGTGTGCGATGAGACCTTTTGATGCATTGAATGAAATTATTGGAACTGAGGTTAGGAGAGGCAAGTACAACAAAGAAATATTTACTCTATTTATTCAAAGCCTGGCTGCAAATGTCAAATAAAAATTCCAAGAGACCTTTTGGGATCATTTTAAAACATAACTGAACAACAAACTGCCAAAGATCGGCTAAACATTCTCGGCCTTGAATTTTTCAAGACCTATCTCTCTTATACGATTAAGATCTTCAATCCTGTTTGTCTGGGAAAAAAAACCAAATATTTTAGAAATTATATTATTCAATTTTCTGCACTCCCTTAAATCTTGAACATCTTTGCAATCCGCACACGTATCATATCCTTTGTCGATATTACATTTTCTGATTTTACAATTTTGGAAAATAGGCCTTTCCCCCCGGCAACCCCGGCATCTTTTACTTGTATATGATCCACATTTAGAGCAAACCAACCCGCAACATCCAACTATCACATTTTGATTGTTATCCGGCATTCCAGCCCCTCCTCCCGGAGAAAAATCCACTAAACTTTCAGGTATTGGCCCTGTCCCTGCTTGAGAACCCTGAATTACCCGCCCATCTCAATGGTACGGCCAGGCTCAGATATCTCCCGTTTTCTTCAAACATCAATCTTTTATCTACCATCATACTTAAAAAAGGCACGATCCTGTCCTGAGCTATTTCAGGGAAATTTGCCAAAATTCTCTTAAGTGAACGATGCCTCCGGCAGAAAAGATAGATGGCCCTGGATGTCCCTACAAGCCGATGCGTTGACGGTTCGGCCCCGACTCGTTTCTGGCTTATTATCAAAAAATCCCGGCCATCCCGGAAACTGAGGATGGGTGTGCTTAAAGGAGTTCGGTGAAGTTCGGCATAGCTTTTTTTCCATGCCCTTATCTTTTTCTTGACTGGTTGCCAAATCTTTTTCTGAAGCCCAAGATCGCCGCGATAAGCCTGGATCATAAAACTCATGGAATTGGAAATGTGAGATGGTAATATCTCAGCATAACTCGAATGGTTGGAAACAGTTTTAATATTGAAGGCATGGGGATCTTTCCACACAGGGCTTCCTAGACCGAGCCAGAAATGGACAAATCTTAAAGGACGAAATGGCAGAGCAAACTCGAGATTCCGCAAGGTTTCCTCTACATCCATAAGGTCACTGCCCGGGAAATGTAATATCAAATTTGAGACGTTTACTATGCCAAGCTCTTCGCAGTGTTTCATGATCTCAAGGTTCTGAATGGCTGTAGTCCCCTTGTTGAGCTTTTTAAGCAGTCTTGTGCTGAGGGCTTCGATACCTATTTGGACCTCTTGTACCCCTGCAATCTGCATAGCCTCCAACACATGTCTGGGGGTTGTCGCCCGTATCTCGGCAAAAAGGCGAAGGTCCTTGTCCAGCCTGCTAAGCCCGGCAAAAATATCTTCTGACCTCTTTATAGGAAGCAGGTTGTCCATAAAGGCAACAGAAAGCGTCTTGTACTTTGTGGTCAGTTTATCAATCTCAGATACTACCTGTAATGGACCCTTTGACCTGTAACCGCTCCACTGCAGATTTAGATTGCAAAAGGCACACCCCGAGTATTTCGAAGTCCTTTTTGGCTTACGCCACCAGCATCCCCGGGATATCTCGGCCGGCAATGTCGGAAAAAAGGTCTTCTGGGGACTGAAGGTCTTGAGCAGGTTAAAGTAGTCATCGTAGTCAGGGGGGGGGAGATTACTCAGTGTCTCCATTTGGCTGAAGGCAGTCGGAATCTCATTACTTGCGGTCTTTTGCGAAATAACCCCGGTTATTGGAGGTATTTCCTCGTGACCGCCGGAAGCCCTGAGGTAACGAACCAGTGAGCTCAGCGGGACCTCGCCCTCACCATTTACCACAAAGTCTGCTTCGGGTACCAGTTGAAACAGGTTCCGGGTTGATTCTCCGGCAAACATAGACCCGCCTATAACAATACAGAGATGAGGAAACCTCCGTTTTATGCGCTTGATAAAATAGAGAGCGGATGTGAGTTGACAAAGACATACGGAAAAACCGATCAAACCAAAGCCTCCCCAATCTGTGCCGTCGATAAAGGCATCTGACACCTTCTTGACTTGAGCGGCCAAAGTTTTGAGACCCGCCTTACGGAAAAGAGGATTGCCGGAAATCTCCCGGCAGAAGACCCTTTCTATGCGCTCGAACTGCTCAGGGACCAATAGAGCGGCATATACGGTTTCCGCCAGCCACGTCCTTTCAGAGACAACCTGATAGAGCTTGTAATTGATGGTCTCTGCTACCTTTAAATAGAAATGATGTGCATCTATTTCCAGGTCGGGAAACTGCTTATCCAGATATGCCTTCAGCGCTCCAAGTTGAATGGAAGGACGGCTGAAAAGAGGCCATGGTGTTGAAACCAAAGCAATGCGCTTCAATGAACCGATTTTTCTCCTTTCCCTTTCAGTTATTATGTATTCCGTATTTTAGATCCAGCTACTCAGATATTTCATGATCTATTATGGACAAAAGGAATGAGGCCGGGTTGCCCAACTCGGCATAAAGGCATCTTTCATCTTATCCATGGAAGTAATATATGATTTAAGGTCTATTACCGGTGAATCGTTGAAGGCATCAATTGAATCAATCCGGATGATGTTGGCTTCGATAGATAAAATCTTACAGACTGAAAGACCTATAAGATTAGGCCTGCAAGGTGAATGACATGCAAATATACCTGTTAAAGGGTTGTTCATATTATGTCTGGGATGAACACGCAAGACGCTTCTTTTCTCAGGAATATCATTTTTATGAAACCAATATAGCACTATTACATGGGAAAACTGATCCAGTCCCAAAAGTGCATCGGCATACTCCTCGTAAATCTCAATGGTCTCAATTCCTGAATCCTTTTTTATCTTTCCTACCGCAAAGAGCTGAAAAACATCCATTTAGCCCCCTTGATCACGCTGAAAATATTAACAATGCATATCATGAAAACAGCACGCACATTAACGATATATAGTGGAAAATATATTGTTATCAAACCTATTTCTCCTCTCAGAGATTCAAAGAATAATTGTATTTTTCCCTCTCTTTCAAGATCACCATAGCATACAACACCTATCGTTAAAAATGTCGTCCTGAAATGAGGCCAGGACACGATAGTGGCTTTTTACTCAACCCAATATGTCAATATCCTTTCATCTCGTTCTCAGTAAACGGTTTTGCCGGCGACTTTCCCAGTATTTGTGTCATAATGGTGTTCATTGTCTTGACATCGTTATCGAACCCACCATGCGAGGTGCTGGTGGTAACGCCCCTTTTACCGTTTGAATAGTGGATAGACATTCCTGGATGCAAGGTCAACTTTTTTGCATAACGCTGCATTCCCAGCAGAGGCCTGTCGATCTGCCGCTCAAGAGCACGGGATACCAGGCAGAGTAATGATTTACGGTAAACAAAAACAACATTGTCTTCCAATTCAAGCCGTTCCGTGAGGTTGTATATAGACAGCGCAGGCAGTCTGACTTTTGCTGTGCCTGTATTCTGCCCATTCAACCTTGGTTCATAGTGTTCTTTGTAGAAATCAATTGAGCAGGCAGGGGCCATCAGACTGCAGGTCTTGATCAAATCCGGTAAATCGAGGACATCTAGGGCGTGCAGCAGGTGACCGAGGAGAATAGCACCGGTACTGTGTCCGGCCAGGTGAATTTTCAGTTGAGTATCATGTAGTGCCTCGGCAAACGCCTTGATGACAAATAAACCGTCGCTTATTTTGCCTTCCTTTTGATGCTGGAAAGGCATACGGGCATCGTTTTTCATCTCTTCCCAGATGGGAGTGACCGGCTTGCGCACGAAGTCTTCTATCAACAGGTCACTCTGTTCAATCAGTTTATTCTGCAGGTCTCGAAAAAATCCTTCGGTACGCTCGCTGCTGAAGGCGCGGACCACGGCATCCTTAAATTCCTCAACCAGACCCGTGTCGTACATGATATGGAAGGGATATATGCCGTTGCGTTTAAAGCCGTCCTTTAATGCCGCGACACGTTTTGCCGATGCAGCGGGGTTGTTCAGGCCTCCATGGGCATAAATCAGCAAATGGTTGTATGCCTTGGTGTGTAAGGATTCCTTAATGAGTTTCACCGTTTTAAGGATATCTTCTGCCTTGCTCCAGTAATCACCGCGTTCTTTCAATTTACCATCATCAAAATGCACGAAGTGGCCTGCGATTTCCAGCCTTTTGGGTGCCGCCTTGCCTGTTTCAGCATCAATAGTAGACAGTGAGCGGGAGGTGAGCCCGAAGATGTTCGGAGTCGGAATGGCCAGCCGAAATACCCAGCCGTCATTTATATTTTGCAGCCAGTCTTCGTATAACCAGAGGGCGAAGCCCTTGGAGCCCCATCTCGGGCCCCAAGAATTCTGGACAATGAAGCCCTGACTGTTGTAGCCGATAATGGCAAAGGCATGGCCGCCTTCAATAGTATTCGAAGGCAGGATAGCGGCCGGATCTTTATCCTTCGCTGTCTTCGGGTTGAACCAGCCGGAGTGGACGTCGGCTGAAACATAGATGGCACCGACTTCATTGAGCGCTGCATGGTAGTCGTTGATTTCCGGCCGCAGTCGATAATATGCACCGACTGTACATGACCGGGCTGCCTTGGCCCGCTCTATGGTCAAATCCCCAGGATCATCCACTGAATAAGGCCACTCCTCTTCGCTGCAGACACCCATGTTTTTCCAGCCGCGTATCGCTCCCCGGCAGCTCGATCCCGCGTAATCTTCACCTGGCCATTCGTCATGCTTTTTGGCCATTTCATAAATCATCCGCGGACTGGCCTTGAATTGCAGATCTCTTTTCTTGACGTTCAGCAGATTAATGACGGCCGCCAGACCGAAACCGGTACAGGCCCCTTCCTCGCCCTGATCAAGGACATCGGATCCACTGCGGTTATCAATTTCAGGCTGCAGCTGAACCAGGGCGGGCTCATACATGCGGTCCCTAATGTCCGGTGTATCCTTCCTTGCATTGAGAATGCGTTTTTCCCCCGCTATTTTTACTTTTGGAAATGATTTTCGTGCCATATCTCCCTCCTCTCTTGTCTTTACTATCAAGATGGTGATATTTATTGTCAATGCCTGTCTCTTACCGGCCTGGAAAATAAAAAAGTCCGTCCCATCCGTGGGATAGACCATTAGGATTTTTTTATTCCTTATAGTGGTTCATTCCCACCATCGATCCTGGAAACTACGTATTTTTTGAATTAAATTAAGCAATATCCCTCAAGATTTGTACATTATAATCTTGTATTGTCCTATAAACAAATAAGAGGAATAAATCATATCCATGATCTTGTCAGCTTACCATAAATTGGACAGTCCATTTGTTGCCGACACAACATACAGACCCTGATGACATGATACAAAGTATCATGTATCTTCCTCTGTTGTGAAAACATATGATAGTAGTCCGAACAATCCGGAATCC
>DQXT01000027.1 GCA_011042225.1 Deltaproteobacteria bacterium
GGTAAAAGACCTCAGAAAAAATCAAATGCCTAATTAGATCGGCTATACAAAAATATCGAATTCTCTCAGCTAATAATAGTTATTGGCAACTTTTTGCCTGATTAGCAATTATTCAAGGTTCCCTAAAATATTTGATGGGGAAGCGTCTTTTATTTACCCTGCTTTGCAAAGCCGCCTGAAGTAAGGGCAGGTTCTGCAACCGGCAAAATCAGAAGGATCGTAGGTAAAGGGAATTTCTGGATTCAATATCTCTTTAATAATAGTCTTGAAGGCCGGGACATATATTCCCTGTACAATTTTATCCGGGCAGTCACCTTGCTTAAATAAGATGGTCCGAAGGGCGTTCAGGTTGCTTGATTCTTCAAGACCTCTAAGCCCGTATAGGGCCGCATTCATCTTGGACCATCCGTATCCCAGAGCATAGTGTTGGTCACAAAGGAGCAGATACATGGGCAACTGGAAAGAGACAAGCTCTTGTCTAATCGACTCTCTGTCTGAGATCCTGGAGGCAATTGTGGCCCTGGGCATTCTTATTTTACTCCCGGTCTTGTAATCTATAACCCAAATAATTCCCTCCCTGTCCCTTTCCACCCTGTCGAGTACTCCTTTAATTCCGGTTTTGAGACCTTTCTCAAGGTGGAAATCCATTTTGCAGGGGACCTCAAGGCCCATCAACAGATGACCCTGTGAGTGTTCTTTCTCAAGTCGCAGGAAATTTTTAAGACGATAGATCAACACCTCTCTGAAGAGTCTCACGCCCCCGCTCCATTCAGACTTCGGCCCAAAGGTTTCCTTAAGTGCTATATCAGACTTTGTCTCGATATCATTATCATAATCAGCATTGAAGTGAATCTTTTTGCCCAGCCAGGGCAGGTAAAATTCCCTTAGTATCTTATGTACCAGATTGCCCACCAAGAGGGGATCGATTTCATCCATATCCAGGGTATCAGGGATATCTAATTTCAGGATATACTTTGCGTAGAATCTGAAAGGGCAAGAGAGATAGGTATCAAGGGCAGTTGCTGAAAAAGTGAATAAAGAAAGAAAATCAATAAGTTGTCCGGACTTTTTCACTGGAAACCCAGAGGAAGTCCTGGTCTTGGGGATATTAAACGTTCTGTGAACCGGAATTACACCCCGATGACCTGCCTGCTTTTCAGCTTCCCATATAAATTCTTCAATAAACCGGCTTTTCATCTGGCCCCTGTCTTCAGAAAAGAACAAGTGGATTTTCTCCGCCCCTGCAAGCAGCCTTTGAAGATGGTACCGGCTTATCTCGACTGCCTGTCTCTTGTCAGGAAGGCCAAGATGCCTGCGTAGATCAGGGGGCAGGATGGGATCAGGCCTGGTTTTAGGAGGAAGCACACCCTCGTTAACATCAAAAATCATCACATGCTGAAATTTCAGGCACCTTGTCTCCAGAAAACCCAATATCTGAAAGCCCTCTAAGGGGATACCCCGAAATGGAATTCTGCTCTGCCGAACCAGATAACCAAGCAGCGAGTGAAGACCGGAGGCTGAAGCAGCCTCCTTGGCCACAGGGCCGTCTTTAAGTTCCTCCAGAAGCCCAGCCATGGCTGACATAAATTCACCTGTCAGTGGATAAGCGGTAGCAGTTCCATGCTCTATTATCCAATTAAGTAATCTTTCGAGGGCCTTGGCGAGTTCACCCACTTTTTTCAGTTTTTCAAATTCTCTGAAACAAAACTGGTGAACCAGGGACAGAGAACTAGAAGCAGAGAAATCCCTTTCATCCAGATGAGCGATTGCATTTTCAACCTCATCGAGTCCTACAAAGCTTTTCTTTTTCCTGACCAGCCAAACCTCAAGAAAATGGACCACAGATCTAAGGGACGAAATGGTTGATTGGCTGTCTAATCGCAGGTTCTTTATATACGGATGCCTGAGCACGGCCAAGTAACTGGGGGCATAGTATTTACCGTCTACGCGTTCCTCCTGTGTCTCCAATACCGCATCAAGCAGTTTGGCAAGTGCTGTGCGTTCAAGTGGATAGCCCATGGATATATTATATGGAACAGATGTCTCCTCAAACAGCCGGTTCAGCACCGGAATAAGGGGTTCAGGCCTTGGAAGGACTATAGCTTCCTGATCTGGTGCAAGTGCTTCCTTACCTTTCAGCTCACGAGCAAATATATCTTCAGCCATCTGTAATTGGGAGTGGAGATCCATGCCCTGATGTAATTTGATGTTTTGATAATTCAAAGGATCTGGAGATTGATTTGTCGATGTTCGTATGCCTGAGCCTGTAACCGAAGACCTGTTAATTTCAAGCTCCCATGTGCCATGACATACAGAGCGCAGACGTTCAAGGTGCTCCCATTTGGCGCCGATTGTCCGCCATTGAGATTGTCCGTCCTGGATTACTACACGGGCGATAGCAATCCTGGTCAAGGCGGAAAAGACCTTTTCTTCTGCCCGGTTGAGTGCTGTGAAGCCAGCGAGATATATCTGTGAAAAGGGCCAGTCCATGCCATCTATATGCTCTGATGCGATACGATACTTTTCACCTCTGGACCAAAGAGAATTTCTGGCCAATACATCCAGCCATCTTTTGTAAAGTGCGGGCAGAACAGGCCAGAACCCTCTTGCCTCTTCAGTAATACCAGCATTGGCGAGAGCTGACGGCACGGCTTGTTTAATGCGGTCAGTAGGTACTAGTTCGGTTCCCAATTCATCAAAAAGATCAAGGAATTTCAGGCCCCAGAAAAAAAAGCCCTCAAAACTGGATGTTGTTGCAGGTAGTGGCAAATATTCGGCATCTGCTGCCATACCCATTGCAGTAGTGTAGACAAGGTGCAGCAATTCCACCTGACCGGCATCTCTCCTACAAAATTCGCCATTGGATTTACATGCTATATAGGTCATGAAGCTATCTATGTCGAAAATTTGTGGGGGATGAAAAGGACTGCCAATAAGCCTTCCAAGCTTTCTTCGCAGATATAGGGCCGGACGCCTGCCTGGAAAGACAACTGCTATTTGAGAAAGATCCCGTTCTTCAGGGTCCCGAGCCATTATATCATCAGCCAGCCAGTCTATCAGTGAAGAATCTAGTGGCAGTGAGACATGTGTTTTCCGGAACTCATGGCTTTTACTCACTTTTATTTTAGGTGTTGACCTTGGAAGTTTGGTTTTCATGCCCTGGACTATTTGTGTATCACCCTTGTTCAGGGCAAGAGAAGATCTGCCAATGACAATCTAGTAACCCCCTAAATAGTTTTTTACTAGATCCAGCATTTCACTCGTCTTAAATGGTTTTGAAAGAGTTGGATATCCATATATCATAAGGTCTTCATCAAGTTCCCTTTTCAGCCTATCGATTCCAAAGAATCCACTTATATATATCACCCTGATTTGGGGATTTACTTCTCTAATCTTTCTCACCAGGTCTAATCCGTTCATCCTCGGCATTACAACATCGGTAAAAAGCAGATCCGGTTGGAACTGGTGATAGATTTTATAACCTTTGACTCCATCCACGGCGATCCTGACATCATAACCTTCCATAAGAAAGATGTCCCTGAATATTTCCTGCAGACCGAATTCATCTTCCACGATCAATATTTTCTTTTTCTTCTTGCCCGACCTTTTGCCGTCTTTTGTGATCAATTTAATGATCTCTTCATCTTTCATCCGGCTTATGATATTATTAACCCTGTTAAGTCTCTGCTGAGTAATCTTCGCCTTCTCTATATTTTTTGGATTTAAATCCGGGTGATAAACCTTGCTCAAAAGACGATAACCGCACTTTATATAAGAAAGGGCTGCTTTGTCGCCTAATTCAGTATGGATCTCTCTAGCCTTATCAAGCAAACCCAAAAAGAGGAGTTCTTTTTCCAAATCGATCCCGTTTTTCAATGTCCAATTCCTCTTGAACCTTACCAGAATGTACTAAATCCGTTCAGCTACTCCCTGGTCAAGATAAAGAATCACACCTGTGATCTCGCACTCCGGGTACAGTTGAGAAAGTAAATCCAAATATTGGGACACCTGTCTTCTGTCCCCTGCCCTCGTCCTGCTACCTGTCTTATACTCGCCGATCCATACAGTATCCTGTCCCTTAACCAGCCTGTCCGGCCTGAAAATTTCACCTGATCTGTCAGCCACTTCTTTTTCCACCCAGATCTGATCCCCCTTATCTGTCCAGAAAAGCGGCCTTGCTATGGGATGACAGATAGTTCGCGCCATGGCCTCAAGGTCTATATCTTTATCTATGTCAATATAAAGGCTTTTGGAAACAGGCAGAAAGACCTTATGAAGCAGCGCATACACTTCCTTGGGATTAAACCGGCAATCAAGGGGGCCATCCAGTCTTGCAAGAAGCCTGTGTACAAAATCTCCCAGCCCCGTTGCCCTGTTCCGTGTTGGAGACAACAAGACCTTTAAGTCAGGGGGTCTTCTGACCAAATATTTGGGCCACTTCCAGCCTTTATTGACTTTTTCGGTCCTGCTTTTTCGTGTCTTTTCACAGGGGGCAAAATCACCCGTTTGCCGCTTGAGACCACACCTTTTTTCTATTATCCGTTCTGCCTGCGGCCTAATTTTTTCTGCCGCTCCCCACTTGGCTATAAGGTTTCCACTTAAAAGCGGTTCCACCAACGACAGAAACCTGTTCTTCTGTCTGCCCCCGGCCCTTTGTGGAACAAATACGTATAATTCGTCTTTTGCCCTTGTCAGGGAGACATAAAGGACATTTAATTCGTCAAGCCATGCCTTGCCGCAATCTTCTTTATAGATATCCTGCAGTCTTTTGGATACATTTCTGAGCTCTCGGCTGGTATTCCATACTTTGAGGACCCCTGCATCCATTGAGTATATTCGGCCATCCGTCCTTATACCGAGAGTTGTAAGCGGCAATATAACTACCTTGGCCTCAAGTCCCTTGGCCTTATGTATGGTCATGATCCTTACAGCATCTATCTGCTGGGTGGTCTTTACACCGAAGATCTCATCCGGTCCGGTCTCCATCCACTGGATAAATCCCCTAAGATCGCCGCCATATTCAGGCTCTTTGGCATATAGCAACTCCAGGAGGTGACTTAATGCAACAAAATGGTCCGGGAAACACCGGATTAGATCTAATCGGCGGATAATCATGGATACAAGGTCATAAGGGGGCAGAAAGCCAACAGAACTAAAGGCGTCACTCAGGGCCTTTGCCCAAAGGCCGGGGAAATCCTTTTGAAGCCTTTGATAAAGATACCTACTTCCTTGCCATTTGTTTTTTAATCTTTGTTCCTCGATCCACTCCCAGGGACTGAGTCCCCCCGCCTCTGCTTCCCAAGCGGATTTTAAAGTATTTCCGGCAATTACAGAACTCAACGCCTGATCATCAACAGGCGTTTCTAAAAAGCGCAGGATCTCGAGGACCTCCTGCACCAATGGATCTTCTCTTATGTCAAGCTGCCTGTGGGAAAAGATCGGAATACCTGCTGAGATGAGACTGTGGCTGAAATCCTCTACGTCCTGATTGTCCCGGACAAGTATAAGTACATCACTGGGACTGTGGCGAAAGAGGACATCTCCCTTTAATAACTTAACCAGGCCCGCTTTTGATTCCTCTTTTATCTCCTCTGAGTGCCCTTCCTGGCCGAGGACCTCTATCCTTACCATACCCCTCTTATGGCTTAATTCATGGGCAGGTGGAAGGCGCTGCGCGGCTCCTGAGAACATGTTGGCCACATAACATGGGTCTAAGGCGTCCGATACGGCAGACTCTTCTTTGGCCCAGCGCTCAAGATTTTCCTTTTCAAATACCTGGCTCACAAACTTGAGAAGGACTTCCCTGCTTCTCCAGTTATACGGAAGAACAAGGTCTAGCGGACCAGTATCTCCAAGAGAGGCGAAGGACTCGGGACCATTCTGAAATACCTCCAGATCGCTTCCTCTCCACCTGTAAAGCAATTGTTTTCTATCTCCTACACAGAACAGGGAACCCCCTTGGGATATGGCATTATCAATCAAAGGGAAAAGGGTTTCCCATTGAAGGATGCTGGTATCTTGAAATTCGTCCAGCAGAAAGTGATACAGTTGGTCTCCAAGACGAAAAATTACTTCAGGGAAGGTAAACTCTGCCAGAAGCCTTTTTGCGAGACCATTAATATCACTGAAAAAAATGCGTCTTGATCTGGACTTGAGGTTTGAGAGCTGATCTCTCCATGGAACCAGCACCTTCAAATAAGGCCCTGATATCTCAAGGGCCCTGGCATCAGCATATGTTTCGGCAAGGGTCTTTAGTGTCTTCCATTCAGTAGAGAGGCCCCTGGGAATACTTGCTCCTTTAAGGCAGAGTTCTTTCAACTCTTCTCTTTTCCATGATTTTGAAGAAAGTGCCTTGGGGAGGTCTTTGCCGGCTACCCGTGACACGGCCTTGCGGCTGTAAGATTTCAGCTTTAGACCATGGGCGTCTGCTTTATCCAGAAAATTTTGGGCTGACACGGACAATTCCATGGCCAATGCCTTGGAGCCCTTGCACCTTTTTGCTGTTTCAAAGAGGAGGCCATAGGTTGTTTCTTTTTCATTAAGCGACTCCAATACCCGAAGAAGCTCAGTCCTCGGCCACCAGGAACCGCGTACCTGAAAAAGAAGATAATGATGCACCAGGTCCTGCAGCATTTCCCACAACACTTGATCTTTTGCTGAATAAAGCAAAACACGGTCAAGAGCAGCCGCCCTGAGCGGCGCCTCGTGTGTCTCGATTTCGTCTTGCTGTGACAACCCCAGTTCATGAGGGGCCGCCTGGATCAGCCGGTATATAAAGCTGTCAATGGTCCTGACCTGCCATTCATCGTATTTTGCCAGGATCTCATCTATCTGTTTTAATGCGTATTCCTTTATCTTTTCCTTTGATAAATCCAGTAAAGGAGAAAGGATTTTCATAGCTTTTTTTTCTTCAAAAGCCGCTCTTTTCAGAAGCTTCAGTATGCGTTGACGCATCTCCACGGTGGCTTCATTGGTAAAGGTTATGGCAAGTAGATTTTTGAGATTGCTCCTTGGAATCTTTTCTGAAAGAAGGAATTGAACAAACCTGCAGGCTAAAAGAAAGGTCTTGCCTGAACCGGCGGAGGCCTCGACCCTCAAAGCGTGAGGGAAACAGAGTTCACGGTCTGAAGGAAGAATATTCATTAGTCAAAAAACTGAGGTAATGCTGCAGATGGGGTTTTCCAGCGGAATCGTCCTGTTAAAATTTCAGCCGGTACAGAGATCATGCACTAATTTAAAAGTTTCTTCCGCCTTGGAAAAGACCGCCTTGACCTCAGCCCTTGATGGGAGTCTATCATATGATTCCCCTGTTTTCCGTAACTCCCAAATGGACCGGGTGATTTTTCTAGCCTCTTCTTGCGTATACGTGAGGTCTGAAATGGCGTTATAAAAGGCATTGTTATCCATTTCCAAAAAATCTTTTTTTGTTCCGGGAAGGGCGGCGGCCATGGCCTTGATCAAGGCTATGGCCATATCAGAGCAACGGCCGACGGCAATCGCAGGATGATCCCTCCTCAAGGCAGAATCTGCCTCCTCAAGATGGGTCTTGGCATATTTTAAAAAGGTATGTACACGGATCATTACTTAGACTTTTTAGAATTCTTCATTTAAAAAGTTGTATAGAATTTCGTTGTCCCTAACCCAGCCCAACTCCCGGCGGACCACGTACTCCTGGTATTCCGGGTCATCTTCGAGCCTTTTGATCTGCTCTTCAAGGGCTGCATTTTTTTTGTTAATTTCCAGGACTGACAGATAAATACGCTTGTGTTCCTGCTTCATCCTGTGAAGCTTCCATAGTCCAAAAGGCCCTACCATGTCCCATAAAAAGACAAGCCCTAATATGATACATGCGATCAAGCACAGACGGGGTTTGGGAAATTCGCTGTTTCTTAGATGAACTGATTCATTGCGGCTATAACTTCGCATACCATTCTCCTAAGAAAAAAATACAGAACTTTAATGAATTACAATTAGTTGCTACGATAAACTATTATTATAGTATTAGTCAAGCAATAGACATGGCTATACAAAACAGTGAAGTTTCCGTTCTTAGTATAATCAGGTCCGCAGTTCCCTGCTAAAGCGCCTAGCCTTTGAGGGCCTCAAGGTAGGTCTGGTACACATCCTGCAAAAACTGGCATACAGCAACAAGTGCTGCAAGACCCGTAGCCCATTTGATTATCTGTAAACGAGTGGGATTGTACTTGAACATCTTCTTTGTAAGTCCGATAAAGAGATAAACAATGCCAAAACCATAGAGAAAGCTGACAAGCAGCTGCCTCAGGATTTCAGGCGCAGAGCCTGCTTTACCTGAAAAAAATAGAGTTGCCAGCACCATGACTATCACATGTAATATATCGTGTTTTGTCCACCGGCCCTTTTGAGATATAGTTTTTTGAGACATTTTTTAATAGAATTTTTTTATGTCTTGCATTTGGTTTACTGGATTACCATGTTGGCCCATGACAAACAAGTGTTCCGTAGCTCATCTCACCAAGATTCGCCATCGAATCGGTCTGCTATGACCTTCGGCTTTGGGATTTTGTTTGTTGCCACACGTTTACCAGTCATAGAGCACCTCCCAGTGATCATGAAAAGGTGGATCTATCTGGCTGTATCGACAGGATATGGTTTTGCCCTTGCCAGGTCCGGGGCTGTTGTCTTCACTCCAGCATCGCAGTTGGATAGCGGGTATGAGATTTGCTCCCGGCGCTGAGGAGCCGTATAAGGCAGGTTTTTCTATCCACATTTCTTTTTCTTCAATGATTTTCCAGATAGTGCCAAACTTTTTACTTCGTATTCGCTCTCCCACATGGGGAAGTTCCTGCTTTTCCCGAAGATCTTTGAACCTGTATACAGAACGTTCTCCATGGTCCAGAATCCTTTCTCCAAAGACCTTGATCCCGATAGCGCCAAGTGGTGCCGTCACAAGAATTGAGAGTACGGCAACAGCCAGAATTATCTCTCCGGACGCCACTCCGGCAGCGAGTGGTACAGCGCCTATGGCTGCCTGAACCGTAGCCTTGGGAATATAGGCAATAACGCAAAAAAGCCTTTCCTTCCAATTGAGTGGTGTGCTGATGAGTGACAGGTACGTTCCAGCGCTTCGAAAAATCAGGCCTACCAGGATGACCAGAGTACCGGCTATCCCTGCCTCCCAGGCTACATGAACATTGACTTGGGCGCCCACAAGAACAAAGAGGAGCAGCTCGGCGAAAACCCAAAGCTTTTTGAGTTTCTGGGAGATGATGTGTGCGATCGGCTCGGACTTTTCCAGGATGATGAAACCAATGGCCATGACGCCCAAAAGGCTGGCAATGGGGACCCATCTCTTACATTCTTCTTCCAGCCAGGTAAGCATTATGGCCACGCCCAGAACAACCAGGGTCTTTTTTGGGGGACGCCAGTCGTATCTGGTAAAAAGACGAAAGAGTAAATAACCAGGTATAACTCCTATAATTATACCAAGGGCGATAGAGACCGGGATCTCACTCAGCTTGGCCCAAATGTTTATATCCCCTCCTCCATATATACCGAGAAAGATGGTAAAAAGTACAATTACAAATACATCATCTACTGAAGAGGCGGCAAGCACTAGTGTGGGGATACCTTTTTTGTTGCCCCT
Source organism: Deltaproteobacteria bacterium (assembly GCA_011042225.1). Lineage (GTDB taxonomy): Bacteria > Desulfobacterota > Dissulfuribacteria > Dissulfuribacterales > UBA3076 > UBA3076. The sequence goes on from DQXT01000027.1 coordinate 9,626, forward strand.
GCCACGGTCCATAAAGTCTATCATAAGAGGAACAACCACGGCTGGGGATACCGCGCCTAAAATCGTGCCCAGAATCGCTGCGTCCAGATAGCTGATGTGAAGCCATCCGGGAGCTACAAGCATGATCCCGATAATTTCAAAAATAGCGGGAATACAGCTCATAATGAGAGCTGCCCGGCCTACACGATTTAGCGTGTCACGATGTAGTTCAAATCCAGCGCGGAGGAGGATGACGATAAGGGCGATTTTTCGAAAATCGCCTGAAACTCTCATCATTTCGGGTGCTATCAGATTGAGCACATAAGGCCCGCAAAGGACACCCACTATGAGCATTCCAACTAGACCTGGAAGTTTAAACCGCCTAAAGGCGTAATCCGCCAAGAGGCCCATAACAATTATAAAAGACAAGCTCGCTGCCATTTGGTTTTTTATGATCTCCTTGATATATGCGAGGTACAGAGAGAAATTCCTGTAACGGGCGGGAAGAAACTGCTTCTTTAATATCTGGAGGCGGGAGATAACCTATTCGGTTTGGACCTCTCTGTTCCCCTTGAGGCTCAAAGATGATGAGACAGTTAACATTGAGAGATTGTGAATGTCAAGAACAGAAGCATTGTTTGGAAAAGACAAGGTTCTTGTTTCAAAACAACGGCCTTCCGGTCATCTCCACAGGCTGTTCAATACCCATTATCTTAAGCAAAGTGGGCGCAAGATCACAAAGCCTGCCATCCTTTATCAGCTCAACATCACCGATACCGCATATAATAACAGGGACCGGGTTGGTTGTGTGGGCCGTCATGGGAGAGCCGTCATCCAGAAACATGCATTCAGCATTACCGTGGTCTGCAGTTATGATAACCGCGCCCTCTTTTGCAAGGACGGCATCAGTGACCTCACCTACACACTCATCCACAGTCTCCCCTGCCCTGATGACTGCGTCAAAAACACCTGTATGGCCCACCATATCGCAATTGGCAAAATTGCAGATTATCACATCATACTTGTCACTGGCAATAGCCTCCAGTAGCTTGTCTTTTACCTGATAGGCACTCATTTCAGGCTGCAGATCGTAGGTTGCTACCTTGGGAGAGTGGACCAGTATCCTGTCCTCACCATCAAAGGGGGTCTCATTGGAGTCGTTAAAAAAGAAGGTCACGTGCGCGTATTTCTCTGTCTCGGCACATCTCAGCTGCTTGAGCCCGTGATTGCTTACGACCTCACCGAGGATATTCTTGTGCCTCACCGGAGGGAATGCTATTTCGAACTCACCATTATCGTAGTAATCCGTAAAGCCTACATATTTTATATCGAGTTTATCTCTTTCAAACTCCTTGAATTTTGTATCGGTAAAGGCGTGGGTGATCTCTCTTGCCCGGTCAAGCCTGTAGTTGAAATTTATCACCGCGTCGCGGTCTTTAATTCCCTGAAATCCTCTGATTATTCTGGGTCTTATAAACTCATCGCTTTCTCCGGCATCATAGGCGTTTTTAATGGCCTCTTTCCAGTCATTACAGACAATGCCTTTCGGTTTGGTAAGGCCGTCATACGCGATTTTGATCCTGTCCCAGTTCGTATCACGGTCCATGGCATAGTATCTTCCGATAATGCTGCCGATCTTCCCCCTGCCGGCCTTCTCTATCCCGGTCTCCAGATCTTCTATATATTTTGCTGCGGACCTGGGCGGAGTATCCCTGCCATCTGAAAAGATGTGGATATAAACGTCATCAAAATCCATCCTGCGGCACAGCGTAAGCAGGGCTTTACAGTGACGGGTGACGGCATGGACACCCTGATCCTGTATGAGGCCCATAAGGTGAAGATTCGACCTGTTTCTTCTGCAATATTCAATAGCACCCTTAAGGACCTCATTTTCATAGAAGCTTCCATCTTCAATATCATCATTAATGCGCACAAGCATCTGTTTAATTATTCTGCCGGCGCCGATATTAAGATGTCCTACTTCCGAATTGCCCTGATTACCTTCCGGCAGTCCTACATTGAGGCCATCTGCCCTTAAAGTGGCATTTGGGAACATGTCCGAATATCTGTCAAAATTTGGCGTATAGGCCTTGGCCAGGGCATTTTTTTCATCAGCCGGCGCAATGCCCCATCCGTCCATTATTATAAGACATACAGGTCTTTTTTCAGGCATGGTATTATTTGATTTTCTCTTTTTGGGAAAGTCCTAGAAACGCACCGGCCGAACAAAGGCGTCTTTACCTGCATATCGGGCGGAGCTGCCCAGGTCTTCCTCAATGCGCATCAACTGGTTATACTTCTCGACCCGCTCACCCCGAGCTGGTGCGCCGGTTTTGATGTGTCCGGTATCCAGAGCTACGGTCATGTCGGCGATAAAGCTGTCTTCAGTCTCGCCGCTGCGGTGTGAAACACATGCCCCCCAACCCGCGCGCTGACACATCCTCACTGCTTCAATAGTCTCAGTCAGGGTGCCGATCTGGTTAAGTTTGATGAGAGAGGAATTGGCAGAGTTTTCGCGAATACCCCTGGCTATGTATTCCACGTTTGTTACAAAAAGATCATCTCCCACCAGTTCGATTATTTCACCCAGCCGCTGGTTAAGAATCCGCCAGCCGTCCCAGTCATCCTCGGCCAGACCGTCTTCCAGCAGGCAGATGGGATATGCATTGACAAGCTTTTCATAATAGTCCACCATATCTTTTGAAGAACATGTCCGATTTTCTGTGCGCAGGTTGTATAGGCCGTCTTTAAAGAACTCGCTTGAGGCCGGGTCCATGGCAATGCCGACATCAGGGCCCGGTCTGAGACCGGCCTTCTCAATACCTTTTATAATGACTTCAAGGGGTTCTTCGTTAGAGGAGACATCAGGAGCAAAGCCGCCCTCATCACCGATGCCCACGTGGCGGTCCGTTTCCATCAAAACTGAGCGTAATGAGTGGTATATCTCACTGGCCCAACGGAGCGCCTCTTTGAAGCTCCCTGCGCCATAAGGGCAAATCATGAACTCCTGAAAATCAGAGCCCTGCCACCGGGCATGGGCCCCTCCATTCATAATATTGAGCATGGGCACAGGCAGACGCCCGGGACAGGCACCGCCCAGATACCGATAAAGAGGAAGCCCCAGGGCCATGGCCGCTGATCTGGACACAGCCAGGGATACACCCAGGATGGCATTAGCCCCGAGGTTGGACTTGTTGGGTGTGCCGTCAAGATCGATAAGTACTTTATCGATCATTGCCTGACAAAGAGCGTCCCGCCCTTTCAGCGCGTCGTTAATCACGCCATTGACCAGATTTACAGCTTTGAGAACGCCTTTGCCTCCAAAACGCTCGGTGTCACCGTCACGCATTTCCAGGGCTTCACGAGAGCCGGTGGACGCCCCTGATGGCACCCCTGATCTGGAAATGACCCCGCAAGCCAGACCCACTTCAACTTCCACAGTGGGATTGCCACGGCTATCCAAAATCTCTCTGGCTGCTACATTTGTGATTTGTAAATTTTCTTTTTTAGTCATCGGTATTTCCCCTTTGTCAAAGAGTGATAAACTACAATCACTGCTTTATCATATACCAGGACTCTCAACCATGTCTACCGAAACCAATCTTGATATCCCCTTATCCTCCATAGTAACTCCATAAAGGACATCAGCGATCTCCATTACCTTATGGTTATGAGTGACCATAACTACCTGGGAATGTTCTGATATCTTTTTTATAAACTGGTTGAATCGTGCGGTATTGGCTTCGTCAAGCGCTGCATCTACTTCGTCCAGCAGGCAGAAAGGACCGGGTTTTATGAAATATATGGCAAGAATAAGTGCCATTGCAGCCAATGCCTTCTCACCCCCTGAAAGCAGGTTCAGATACTGGATTTTCTTTCCCGGAAGCTGTATCAAGTAGTCTATCCCGGAATCCAGTACATCCTCATTCGATGTCAAATTCAGTCTGGCGCTCCCTCCTTCAAACAGTAAAGGAAAGACCCGGGAAAGACTCTCATTTACCGAGTCTAGAGTCTCTTTAAAACGGGTCCTGCAGGTACGCTTGATCCTTGCTATCGCCCGTTCAAGGTCCTCGATTGATCTGATGAGATCCTCTTTCTGGGAATTAAGATAGCTGCACCTGTCTTGCAGTTCTCTATACTCTTCAACAGCGGCAAGGTTCACAGACCCGAGGCTGTCTATTTTGCGGGCTATATCCACAATCCGCTCTTTTGCCTTATCGGAATCTAATGGAGAAATGCGCCATTTATTACAGAATTTTTCCAGGTCAGCCCGGTATCGATCATTAGCTGTCTTTTTCAAATACACAATGCCCTGTTCCACTTCGGAAAAGGCAAGCTCGTTTTGATGAATCCGTTCTTCAACAGCCCTGATGCTGGTCCGCCATTTATTGATCCTGCCTTGTAATCCGGCAACAGTCTGCCTGGTTTTATTGTATTGATTTTCGATTTCTTCCCGTCTTCTTTTTTCGAGCAGTATTTTGTTTTGTTTTGCCTCGATTTTCAGGCGCACATCTTTGAGAGACTTTGCCCTGCGCTCAAGCTGAACTGCCAGATTTTGCTTTTCCAGGAACATTTTTTCCCGGTCTCTGTCTATCTGATCATTTCTGCTTGCAAGCCTTTTAAGCTCATATTCTCTTTCCTGAAGTTGAGTCTGAACACGGGCCATTTTTATTCTATATTCCTCAAGGGCCTTTCTCCTGCGGGAAAGTAACTGTTCCTGCTGTTTCAAGGCATCCTCACGGCCCTTTATCTGCCCCTCGGCTTTAATCCTGGCCGAAACAGCGACCTCAACAGCTTCCTCCAGCCCTTCAAGGGACACCTCTATATCAAGTATTTCTCTCTTGGCGTCTTCAATCTCCAGATCTATGCGCTGTGACCTCTCTTTTTGAGTCTCTATTTCCATAAGTAAGCTGTCTGCTTTCTGTTTATGATGTGCTAAGTCTTCAAAAATCAGGGCCTGTTTCTTATTGATCTCTTTGAGTTCGGCCTCAGATTCTGAGAGTTCGTTGCCTATTTCATCTTCATTACTGCGGATCTGCATATAAAATTTATGAAGTCTATGTTCATGTACAGTTAGTCCTGAAATCTCAGCCTTTCTTGCAAGTATCCCTGAAGTTGCCTTGTCTATGTCCCCGAAAACCAGTTCACCCCATGGCGTTAGTATTTCTCCTTCCATAGTAATGTGAAAAAATGTTTTATTACCACCAGTATTGATTGCACTTAAGGCGGTCTTCAGATCAGGCGCCACCTTCCAATTGATCAGCATATGGGCCACTACCCTGTCGACAGGAGGTCTCACAGTGACAAACTTCAGAAGGGTATCATCTGCTTCTTCGCCCACCTTATACCGGTCTTTGTCCGGTATAATAAGACTTGCTCTTCCCGCCGGATTATTTTTGAGAAAGGACAGGGCCTTATCAAATGCCTCAACGTCAGATACCACTAAGGCCTGAATTCCCTGCCCAAGGGCGATCTCTACCACATGTTCCCATCCCGGCTCTATTTCCAGAAAATCAGCAAGCACGCCCAATGTGGGGACATCGGACTTGAGCAACCTGTTGGTAGCCAGGCTGAAGCCTTCTCCCGAGGCATCGATGGTCTTGAGCGCATTAAGCCTGGTTCTGCATGCTGTCAGTTCAGAGTCCGCTTTATACCTTTTCCCCATAGTGGCTGAAAGACGCCTTCTCAAATTGCTGACAATGCGTTCAATATCTTTTTCATCACAAGACAAGGAATCCAATTCGGTCCTGATTTCTTCCGCCTTATCCATATGCCTTTTCAAATCAGACTGCAGAGTCTTTATATGCCCTGATATGCCCTGCAGCTCATGCCCTCTTTGGTCCAGACGGTGCCTGAGTCTGTTTTCCTGATCTTTTAATCCATTGCGCTTGCTGTCCAGTCTGGCGTGCTCGGCCGCTGCATCAACGAGCTGTACCTTCACCGTCTCCAGGGATTCCTTTACCTGGTCTCTGGCCGCCTTTGATTCTTCTATACATTTTCCCCGGTCCGATATCTCATTCAGGTATGATGATTTTTTTTCCTTAAGTATTTGAATATTTTTCTGAAGCCCTTCTCTACTATGTTCAATCAATGTTGCCTTTTCTTCAAGTTTCAACAAGGTCTTCTCAGCAGATTGCAGCCGGTTATCTTCCTTAATAAAGGACTTTTCCAGTCGTGTTGCCTCTTCCCTGAGTTCCTGAAGGCTGTCTTCCGTATCAGCCAGGCCCTTACGAATCTCAGCCAGGGCCTCTTCTTCCTCTAGGGCTTCCAGTTCGAACCTTTCCCGATCGGAGATATTTTTAGAAAGCCCTGCCTGTTCACTGGACAGATCAGCAGAGAGACGCTCTTTCTCTCTTTCCAGGTCTATTTTTCTCTCCAGCTCAGAGAACCATATATGGGCAAGGAGTGCCTGATCCAATTGCTCCTGTTCTTTTCTCAGCTTCAGGTAACGCCCTGTCTTTTTTGCCTGTCTTGAGAGAGATTTGCCTTGACGCCCCACCTCGTTCAAGAGGTCATCAAGCCTCTCAAGGTTATGTTTTGTTTGGGTCATGCGCCGTTCGGCCTCGCTGCGCTTGACTCTGAACCTGGATATACCGGCCACCTCCTCGATCAAGAGACGGCGGTCACCCGGTACCATGTCAATAAAGGCGCTAACTTGACCCTGATCGAAAATGGAGTATGTCCTGGTCCCAACTCCTGTATCCATGAACAGGTAGTGGATGTCCTTCAGCCTGCAACTTCTGCCGTTGATACGATATTCGGTGTCCCCTGATCTGTATATACGACGCATTATTTCAATCTCAGGGGTATTTTCATATTCCGGCGGGGCAAAAGAACCTGTGTTTTCCACGGTTAAACGTACTTCAGCCAGGTCTGCCTGCCTGTTGTTATCCCCGTGGTAAAGTATGTCGTCCATTTTCTTGGCCCTGAGCATGCTGGGACTCTGTTCTCCCAATACCCACCTTATGGCGTCAACAATATTGGACTTACCGCACCCATTGGGCCCGACAATGCCGATAACACCTTGGGTAAATGACAGTTTTGTGCGGGCAGGAAAAGATTTGAATCCGAAAAGTTTTAGAGAATTAAGGCGCATAAGCTATCTATATCGAATATCTTTCAGCCTTAGTTCGAGCTGCTTTCGCCCTTGCCATACATTTATACATGGCCTGCAGGCCAGCTCAAGCTCATCCCATGGAAGATCTATCTTATCTCCGTGTCCCCATCCCACCAGATCGACACTTCCTCTATTGAATGTATTTTTTATACCGCTCCGAGGCGTGAGAGAGAGTTTCAGGTGACCGTTCCCGACAACTGTTGATCTCATAACCGAGAAATTCCTGACTGCAAACACAGGGGGGGGATAGCCTGCACCAAAGGGCTCAAGATACTCATAAAATCGGGGAAAACCCGGATCAATGAGTTCCTCGATACAGGCCGTGCAATCAACCATAAGTCTGGGGCAGACATCCGTTTGTTCCAGAATCGAGGCTACGACCTTTTGAAATGCCTTGCAGAATACCTCTATGGAATCAGATGGCAGACTTATGCCCGCAGCAGCCATATGACCTCCAAAGGAACTAAGGTGACCGGAACAGGCACAAAGAGACTCGTAAAGATTGATTCCTTCAGGACTGCGGCCCGAACCGTGGGCCTCATCTCCGTCCATGGAAAGAAGAATTACGGGCCTATGTAATTGTTCTACCAGTCTGGATGCCACTATGCCTATAACGCCCTTTTTCCATTCAGGACTTGACAGGACATATGCGGTCTGCTTTTCAAGTAATCGAATTTTGCCTAATGCCTGATTCAATATTTTATTTTCTTCGGTCTGGCGCTTCTGATTGAGCAAATGTAATTCAGCGGCAAGCTGCTTTGCCTTTGACCCATCTTTTGTAACAAGCAACTTGAAAGCTTTATCCGCATGGGCCATACGCCCGGCAGCGTTTATTCTTGGAGCGATGCGGAAGGCGATGTCCTTTGAGGTAACACCGGAGTCCAGAGAACATAATGCCTTTAGTGCCTTGATTCCAGGCCTGTCACATCCAGCGAGTATTTCAAGCCCCGCCCGAACCAGTATCCGGTTGTCCCCCAATAACGGAACCACATCCGCAACAGTACCCAGGGCCACAAAGTCCAGATATTTCTTTAGGTTGGGTATCTGAGTACCGTTCCAGTGCCCAAGTTCGTAAAGTCGGTGTCTTAAGGCCCTGACAAGATTGAAGGCAACGCCTACACCGGCAAGTTCTTTAAAGGCAAAGGCGCAGTCAGGACGTTTGGGATTCAGTACTGCAGACGCAATGGGAAGGGAGTCAGGAGGTTCATGGTGGTCGGTTATAATGACATCCATTCCAAGCTCTCCTGCCAGAGCGACTGCTTCATTGTCCGAGATGCCGCAATCAACTGTAATAAGAAGTCTGTAGCCTCTGGATGCGAGATTTCTTAACGCCTCTCCATTAAGTCCATAACCCTCTTTCTCCCGGTGGGGTATATATACCGTTGCCTTCAGCCCAAGATCTTCAAGAAATTCGAAGATTAAGGCTGAGGAGGTTATGCCGTCGACATCATAATCACCAAATACGGCAACCTGCTCCTTTCTGGCTACCGCCTCAACCAGGCGATCAACAGCCTTGTCCATGTCCTTCATCTTCCATGGGTCGCTGAGTGATTTCAGTGTAGGGCTGAGGTGTTGAGAAACGGCCTCAGGTGTGTTTATCCCGCGTTGATACAGAAACTTGGCAATAATGTCCGGGATCCCTGATTTTTTGGCAAGTTCCTCAATTACCAATGTATTCAGGGAGGCGAAATCCCATGGCTTTTCAAGGATAAAGGAACTCATGTCCAGGAGCCTAATCAGGCATCAAGGGGCTGTCAATTTGTTATACAAAATTAGGGCACTGTTCCTCTGAGCTGAATATGTGAAAGTTTTTTCCATGGTCCTGAATCAGGAGGCGGAGTTGAGAGGCTGAGCCTTTCCTTTCGAACAGGATGTAAAAACTCTAATTTATGGGCATGAAGACCAATAGAGGCATCAGGTAATGGGGTTTTGGCTCCATATTTGACGTCACCCATCAGTGGACATCCCATAGCGGCGCATTGTACTCTCAGTTGATGTGGGCGCCCGGTTTCCGGTTTGAGTTCGAGCAGATAGATATCCTCCTTGGCCTCAAGCAATTTCCAGACAGTACGAGCGAGTTTCCCCGGGGCTTTTGTAAGGCCGGGGGATATTATCTTGACGACATTTTTTGCATTATTTTTTTTGAGTATATGCTCAAGCACTCCATGCTCGGATGGAGGCCTGTTTTCAGTCAAGGCCAGGTAGGTCTTGGACATTCTGTGTGTACGGAGGTTTTCAGAAAGCCGGGAAGCGGCCTTTGATGTTACGGCAAGGCATACTATACCCGAGACAGGACGATCAAGTCTATGAACTACTCCAAGAAAGACATTGCCTGGCTTATTTCTGGTCTTTTTCAGATATATTCTGCCCCAGTCCAGCAGTGACATGTCTTTGCTGGAATCAGGGACGGTGGGAACACATGCAGGTTTTGAAAGTACCAGCAGGTGATTGTCTTCGTATAAGACCTGTACGTGCTCTAAACGCCCGGGGTTTAAATCTTGAATAGCAGTATTTTTTGCATCATATATTGGGATAGATGGAGCGGCATCCGCAGACGCCTTGCCTTTGGATTTTTGCATATGCGAAGTTTTATAAAACAACTTTTAACACTGGAGCATGAAGGGCTTTTTTATATGAGTATCAAATTAAGGTACAAGATTGTTTGTATGGTCAATTAGAGTTCATATCAACAATAATCGAAGAGACAAAACGACCATCAATTGGTATGTCATCCGGCAGATCCCCCCATTCTTCGTAAAGGGTCATTAAAGATTCCCTTACAATTGAATCGAGCCACTCGCGCGAAAGTCCTGCCTGCTCTGCAACAGGTTGCAGGGCCTCTATGCAGTATTTAATTGTCTCTGATAGTGGGCCGGGCCATGAAGAATTTTTTTCTTTATTGAATGAAACAACAGGGCTGGGTGGGAACCACTTGTTTCTCAAGTAGTTGAGTCTGCCTGCCGGTACAGGATAAACCTTCAATTCTTTACCTAATGTCTTTTGGGCAAGGGCGGTCAAAAGGGCCTGGGGTAAAACAAGCTCATTCGGGCTGCCCAGGTTGGTTGATGCCCATGGGATCTTTCCGGCCCAATTTTTCTGTTGAGGAGGGATATGGGCCATAATGCGTGTCCATTTATCTATGGTGATTATGATATTTTCCGCAGCGATCAGGTCTGCCTTGCCACAGAATGGTCGATACCTGCCTTGAACCGGGTCCAATAACAGGGGACGTTCAAACAGCAACCCCCTTAAGGCATCTGCCCATGCATCCGGCAAATACAGGAAATCCTTAAATATCCGGCCGCTATCTGCCAGGCTGCGGGCCTTTGCAGCCAATTTCCTGATCATGGTATTGGCAAATCTTATTATATCTTCTAATGAACCGGATTTCAGTATTTCTTCCGTGGACCTATGCTCTGTCTCTGCTGCAGTTTCCAAACCCAGATTGAGAAAGGCCGCCACCTTGAAAAGGGAATCGCGCAATGCATCAGGGTTATCGAAGTCAACCTCATCCACCATAAGGACCTTGTTTGCGGCACCCACCCATTCCCCTATGATTCGTTCCATGACTTTTGTTCCCGACAGTCCTTCTATGGCGGCTCGAAGGACCGGATAGTCTCCTATATATAGAGTAGGTACAAAGGCCGGGAGCAGAGCATCACCCTCTTTTTGTTCTTCGAAATAGGCATGTTCAATTTTTCTAATATTTTTACCTTGCAGAGGGGCATAGATATCAAGCGAGTCATAATAATCCGGAAGACCCCAGTCTCCTATTCTGGAATGCCGGAGACGAAAGGAATTTTCCAGGTTTTCAGCCTCAGTTCTCCACAGGATGGTCTCTAATACGTCTCTGTAGAGGCCGGGGGACACCTCGATCATTTTTATGAGTAAACGCCCCAGGATCGGCTGCAATGCCTCTTTTTTAAAAGACACGAAATATACATTATCCAAAGTAAATTTAGGAAGTACGTCTTTGGCCTCCTGTATATCCATTTCATCAGGCCTTTTATAGATTTGAAGAAAGGGCCTAAGAATTGAGGGAAGCAGCGTTTGATCTTTTCCCATCAGCCATTGTAACCATGATGCCAATGTCTCTTCGCCGATTTCAAAGAGGAGTAATATCCATGTCGCTATCTTCTCAGGCCTCAGTTCAGCCTTATACCACCAGTCAAGATCGAATATGAACTGTAACTGTTCCGCATTTGCCAAATTCAGAATTTGGACGGCATCCTGAGGGCCGATTGCCTTTACTGTCCAGAACAATTCTTCAACCGGCAGTCCCTGCACAAGGTCCGAGCTGTTATGAGAAAGAAGTATTATTTCCTGACGTTTTTCCCATGGAGTCATTAATACCACAGATGCCTGTTCAGCAAGAGGCATCTCATTCATCAGTACTTCGGCCTCAGCCGGCGGCAAGGTTAAAAGTGAACAGGGTTTAAGGATACTCAAGTCTATATTCCTTCCTACCGATTAGAATAGACAGAAAAGGTATTTATAAGTTAAATTACAATAATCATATCGGGCAAGCCCCACAAGCAGGATTTTATTTTACTCATAATTACTGAATTGATGAATTGAAAGATTCAAGGTATCTATTTATTCCGTACTTGGGGGAATTTGGCATCTTGCATTTCGAGCCTTTTGAGCGAGTCAGATTTAAGACCTTTTACATGATAACTATCTACTGCCTTTAATTTCTCAATCTAATTTTTTTGTTAAGGAAAATAGAAAATTATGGAAAATATTCATGTCTTAGAGAGTTTTCTATACAGCTGTTTTCAAAACAGCAAGATTGGACATCTTGTAAAGGGCATTGTTCATAACTTAAACGGTCCTATACAGATCCTGTCCATGCAGATTGAAATATTAAAAATGGATATCATAAAAGATATGAAGAGTATTGAATCCACCCTTGCCATCAGCCTGCCGGATAATGCCGTTCAAAATTTAAAGGGGCTTTCAGACAATATGCATAGGAGTATGGAACGGCTATCGCAAATGGATGAAGCCCTGAGTCGTATGGAGAACATGGTCAATGTAATTACCAATAGAAGCCAGGACAGGGAAGACGCGCAGAGGCCTTTAATCTTGAACCAGGTACTTGAACAGGAACTGGAATTCTGGAATGCGGATCTTTTTTTCAAACATCAGGTGGAAAAAAAGTTGGTTTTGCCCGATATCCCGACCTTGATCGTAATGAATGAAGGATACCTTCGTGATATGATTGATGGCTTGTTAGATGCCTGTATAAAACAATTACAAGAGACCAAAGAACATGAGCTGAAAATAATATTACGCCAAGAAGATGAGTCTGAGTGGTTTTTAGAATTTGAACATACAGGAAAGCCTTTTCCCTCTCAACGGGATCAAGATATCAATAGATATCCTTTGAAATTAAATGAGTCCCATAACGCACCTGACTCTATTTTTATGGCCCTAAATCTGGCAAGTGCCCGAGCTGAACAAATGGGAGGGGCTTTAAAAATAGAACCGCAAAAGGCTTCTTGTATGATACCAAATAAAAAATAGAGGCTCTGCTGCAATATAGAGTGTACTTTGTTTTATTTTTTAAGATCTCTTTGTCTTGCTTCCATGCAAACCCCAGCCAGGCGAATGTTTTAAATGCAATTTTTTTATTATTTTTTGACTTTATAAAACAGGCATTTGGAATGAGAGTTGTCGCGTACAACTATTGAAGGGAAGCGTTTTGATTTAAATCCCATAGCCTTACATCCATGAGGAAAGTCTTTATCCCAAGAGACATAGTAGTGTTCACATTTATGGCAATCGATTATTTCATCGGGGTCTTTGCCCAAGGGTATTTTTACGCATTTTACATGTTTTTTCGTGATCACAGTGCCTTTAATCCTTTTTTGGTCTAAAAAATAGGTGCCTTTTCTGTTTGATCTTATCGAATAAATCCTGCCATAAAACAAATCGAAAACACATTTTTGGGAATTTTAAGGGACTCCCCGTGGATCTGATCCGGAAATATTTTGGAACGTATGCAAGGTTATGGTAGGCTGAATTGGAGAATATCAAGGGAACAAAAGAAGGATTTACAGACTCGTTGGTTATTAAAAGGTGAAACATGAGAAAACGACATCATTTTTTCTTTATTTTTGTCCTTATCTTTTATTTTAGCTGTGCAGGATGTACCAATTCCGAGTTAGAGGATGCAAAGACTGAATTAAAGGCGGCTGAAGAAAAAATAGGCATGCTGGAGTCCTCATTGAAAGAAGCGGATGAGGAGCTTGAATCAGTTAAGGCTGAAAACATGAGACTGACCGAAGAGATTGTGAAGCTTCAGGAAGATTTTAATACGCTGAAACGCAAGAACACAATTCTTTCAGGCACCTGCGAAAGACTTGATGCCTGGTCAAAAAAACTTGCAGACGGATATGGACCAGGCATCTGGTACATGGACGAATCCACCCTTCCGGTCTTTGTCGAGTCAATGAAGTCATCAGACATAAATGGAATTGTCCAAGAGTTGAACGATAGATTCCGCAAGGACCATTTGCCTAATATTATACTTAAGGAGGTTGTTGACAAAAGGGCATATCTAGGTATAGACGACGATGATCTGCTGACACGGAGAATGGGGTCTCATGGGGCCAGGAGCTATATCAACGCTGTAACTTACTCTATTACCTCTGTTAAAGGTATTGATTGTATATGGCTGGATTTTGAGGAAGGAGATCATGCAGTACCAGGTGAATACTGCAGATAAATTCCATTGCCCGATCGGTTGGCGGGTTTTCCCCTCATCCCTCAGAATCAGGCCTGCCGGATCGCGATGAGTTTCCTGTTGCGTTATGCATTGCCGACAAACAGAAATGCATAACACCCTGTTTTGCTTACGTTTGAGGGAGATATAAAGATGCAGGAAAATAATATAGGCGCTGCCTCAAAAGTGACCCCGAGACGATTTGGCTGTCTGCAGGTATTCGGATTAATCGTATTTACCGTCATTATTACTGCAGGGGTAACCATTTTTGTCTTTAAGACCTACCTGTTTCCGTCAAAATTCAAGCCGGTGACATTGAATCCTGCCGAAGAGAGGGCACTGGCCTTGAAATTAGAAAAAATCGGGTTCATCCGACTAAAGCGTACCTGGTCTCATGAAGTCCCGGAATTTTGAGTTTGAAGAACTCCATGTCTCTATATCCATAAGCCTGCCGCTTCATTGTCTTGATCTTGTTGTTTGTTCCTTCAAGGGTGCCCGTGGAAATCCTGTGATCGAAGTATGCGAGAATGCCGGTGCGGTGGGCTGACAAGGTGTTCGCAA
>DQXT01000009.1 GCA_011042225.1 Deltaproteobacteria bacterium
GGGGCACGGTTTTCTACTATTGCAAACCGCCTGAACGGATACGGACCCAGGAGAACTTCATAGAGATCGAGATATTGTATGGATTTGTCAATGTATTTCCTGGCGAGTTTTTGATCCTCAGGGAAAAAGTATGCAGCAATCTCAATACCCTTATGCAGTTGAGTGCTTACTTGATACGGGCCGGCAACAAGTGAAAGGCCGGTCCTCGCATGGGGAAATTCAAAGACATGGATACCTGTTTCCCCTCTATACTCTGTCTTTACGGCGTCTGCCTCTGATACGGCCTTGAATTCCGCAGGCACCGAGGCTTTGAGTTCGTAGCGAGCAAGCCCCTGCAATGTCGGACACCAGCCATCAAGCAATACAACGCCTTCGGTGTCTATGAAATCATCTGTCATTGTATGGGCGTTTTTCCCGTCGATACCAGTGCCCATTGGTGGGAAATCTCTATGAAATTGGATTTTGAGCAACCTCTTTTTGTGAAAGGCCGAAACACTGAAAGAGTCATCTTCGATGAAAGGATTTATGGTTTGCCCCTCAAGGGTGACTCGGTCCAGCTTCACTTTTCCTGTATTTATGCATACAGGTTTTCCCTCTGGGAGTTCCATTGATGCCTTTCCCCTTATACGACGGTTTTCCATGTCCAACTTCACGTCGATACTGACCATGGGCATATTGTTCCTGCTTTTATTTACTTCAGACCAGGCCGGGAGATCAGAGGCCGCTAAAGCTGAAAATGTCAGGATAAATAGGAATAATGGCTGAAAACATGAGGTTTTTTTCATAATTTACTCTTTTCAAATCAATATATCAGAAAGTATATAACACCTACTATTAAAACGCTTATTATGCGCAGAGCTTGACCCATCATGAGTATGATTATACCCATTTTGGGCTGAAAGATGCCTAGATATCTTGGAAGTTGGTGCCTCAGTGCCCTTACAGGAGTTGCAATTACATTCCCGAAAAGGAGTGCCAGCACGGTTTCTTTCACGGTTAGCACTCCTGCATTCAGCATTGCACCGGCCGCGGCGGCTCCGGCGGTGAATTCTGCAACTATACTGAATACTACCACAGATATGCCTTCCACGGGTAGGGCCTCGATAGAGATTATTGATGCACTTTTATCCTGAAGCCACTCAAAGAAATCCCATTGCTGAAGGAGAACCACAATAATATATAAGGGCACGGTATACATGGCGATCTGGCTGAGGCGGCCCGGCACATATCGTAACAGGAATTTTTTTACCTGCTCCTTTCGTGGTTCCAATTCCTCTTTGTTTTGATGCTCCGGCCCTGGTCTCTGCGTTTTCCCCGGTAACGACAGGATTAATCGGCCCAGGGTGAGGACTATTGCAGTCCTGAGAAATGCAGCCATAAGGGTTAAACTTATATATATAAATCCGGCTGTCCCGACCAGGGGTATAATAATGGCAATGGTGGTCGGCAGATGAAGGGTGTAGGAAGGAAGCCCCAGGTTCAAGAGTGTGGCCAGAAGCATCTCGGACCTGCTTAAATTTTTCTCTTTATATGCATTCCATAGAATAGTATTTCCAGCGACACCCGAGAGAAAGGCTGTAGTAAAGGCAGTTCCGCTCCAATCACTGAAGTTGCCTGTACGCATAAGTGGTCTGGATAGTTTAGCAACTGTTTCAGACCAGCCCATTCCTTCGACCAAAGCACTTAGGCCGAGACTGACAGCCATTATTATCAGGAGACGACTGAGCGGCCAGACTATTCGGTGTACAATCAGCGGCAGGTCCATCCCCGGCGTTATGAAAAGGAGTCCTATAGACAGAAGGGTGATTGCCATCCAGACATATGGTGCCGTTGTGGGCCCTTTTTTATGTTGTGCGCTATTTTGTTTGCCGGGTTGCGTCATGTATGTGCATTTTTACCAACTCATATTGAAATCTGCAAAAAAATATTGAATTGCCCGGCATGTTTCGGAAAATTTGAAAATGTGTTATATTATATTAGTAAAAATTTAAATTATTGGATTTGGTATTTGAAACTAGAGGTTAATCGGTATGTTTAATGTTGGTGATCTGGCAGTATATCCTGCCCATGGTGTGGGTTTAGTCGAGGGTATAGAAGAAAAGTCGATATCCGGAATTGAACATATTTTTTATGTGATACGTATCCTTGAAAATGATATGAAAATCATGATTCCCAGGAAAAACGCCGAACACATCGGACTCAGAAGAGTTATCTCGGGTAATGAGGTCGAACAGGTCTATACCATTTTAGAGAAGAAGGATGTGGAATTTACCCCCCAGACATGGAACCGTCGTTACAGGGAATACATGGATAAGATAAAAACAGGTTCAATTTTTGATCTGGCGGCGGTCTTGAGGGATCTTTATATTCTGCAGATGGATAAACCCCTTTCATTCGGAGAGAAGAAAATGCTGGACACTGCCAAGAATCTGTTAGTGAAGGAACTCTCCGTTGCAAAAGACAAGAGAGAAGAGGAGATCACGGAGGAGATCGAATCTATCTTTAATAATGTGAGTACAGAGATCGCGATTGAAGTCTAGGCAGTTTCTTGCTGTTTTTCAGGCTCTGCGGGCGCAGGCCAAAGACGCTCAGATCCATCTTGAAGGTTCGGATTGTGAGCGGTGTTATTCGGTATGGCAGACATCGCCAATTACTTATTTATAAAGGTAAATGACGATAGCGCCGGAAAGAGACTGGATAAATTTCTTGCCTCAAAAGACCTTGGCCTTTCAAGGTCTCAAATTCAAAACCTCATACAAAGCGGCCACATAAAAGTCAGAGGACATGCCGGAACATCCTCAAGTCTCAGGATCCAGGCCGGGGACGGCATTGATATCCATATCCCTGCTTTAGAACCGCTGTCTGTTAAACCTCTTCCGATCCCCCTGGAGATTGTTTATGAGGACAGCCACCTTCTTGTGCTGGAGAAACCGGCCGGTCTTGTGGTCCATCCGGGGGCGGGGGATGAGGACTACACCCTGGTCCATGGCCTTCTGTACCACTGCCGAGATCTTTCGGGTATAGGGGGATATCTCAGACCTGGCATTGTGCATAGGCTGGATAAAAACACATCAGGCCTGATGATCGTGGCAAAAAATGATGAGGCGCACAGGCAATTAGTAGAAAAGTTCAAGGCTGGAGAGATCGACAAGACATATCTGGCCCTGGTCTATGGCAGGCTGAAAGATATGAGCGGTCGTTTGGATTTGGCTATAGGACGTCACCCGGTTGATCGCAAGAAGATGTCTACCAGATCCGGAAGAGGAAGGTCTGCTATTACTGAGTGGCGGGTTGTCGAAGAGCTCAGGGGTGCGAGCCTTTTATCTTTAAAGATATACACAGGCAGGACACACCAGATACGTGTCCATATGAGTTCTCTGGGACATCCTGTCCTGGGTGACTCACTATATCGTGGTCCCGTTAAATTCAGGCTTGGAAATACAATTATTACGATTCGAAGACAGATGCTTCATGCTGCCTGTTTGCAGTTTGCTCATCCAATCACAGGAGAAAAGATGAAATGGGAGAGCAGGCTGCCTGAAGATATGACCTCTGTCCTTGAAGGGCTCAGAGGCCTGAACGGCTGAATGAGTGGCTTGTTTTCCATATATTATATGCCTGTCTGTATAACCTTACTTTGTAATACTGATTACTGTCCGGAATAGGTCAATTTCATCCCATGCCTGATGGTAATGGGCACTGGGATACGGTAAAAGCCTTATTCCCGTCGCTTGTGATCTGCTGCCACCCCATCGCCCTTAAATATTTATGCACTTTTTCGGCATGTTCGATTAATATGATATAGGCGACTTCATCGCCGGCGCAAAATCGAGTCGAATCTCCTACTGGAAATTGCCGTCCATTATGCCGTACCGACAAAGGAAGCCCTGAGTTGTCTTTGAGAAATGGATCCTTATGTATTATATCCTCCTTTTCTTTTTCCTTATGTATAGATGTTTCTAGAACCCTCCACCGTTCCGGCTTTACCAGCCCCTTTCGAATACAGATTGACCAAAAGTTTACGTCACGCGGGCCGCCAAACAATATCTGCGATCCGGTTTTATGAACCATATCCGGGGTGACCCTCTCATACTGATCTTGGAGCGCCATAAATAAATGAAGATGTTTGGTCTCCCTTTTTACCTTCTGAATGAACAACAAATTCGCCTCTTCGTTACCTGTGAGAGCCAGCGCACCAGCCCTGGTATCGATCTCTGCTCTTAACAGATAATGTGTTTTCAGCCCGTTCGGCCCCATCCAACCGATAAACATTTTTCTCGCCAGTTGAGTTTGGTCCCAAAAGTACCCACTACAACATTTAGGGGTCTGACTATGAACATGAGAATTAAAACAGTTATGATTCCCGGAATCCCAAGCGCGTAAATCTCATCCATTCGGACGTCGGCAGCCAACAGTATGAACAGCATGCCGATCAGCATCACGGTGAGTTCTTCCTTGAATTCAACCAGCTCCCGGCAAATATGAATTTTAAGATTTCCCACCAAAATACCCGCGACCGTAACCGCCATAATCCCACTTTCCGGAAGAAAGACATTCGATACCTGAAACATGGCCGGGATCAGGCATAGGGTGAAGACGTTCTCGATTCCTTCGGGAACCACATTGCGACGCTTTAACAATATAGCCAACAGCAGCCGCCTGATAATCCAAGCAGTGTGCCGAACCCGAGACGGGTGATGAGCATGAGGGCCGTGGTTACAGTATCTGCCTTAGGACTCAGCGCTACTTCCAGTGCCCAGCATTGCTACCACAGTACCCACCGCGTCGAGGAATACACCCTCAGCCTCTAAAACGACACTTACGTTGCGTTTGACTTTGAACCGTCTTAGAAGCGGATTTATGACCGTGGGCCCGGTTACCATGACCAAAGTGCCGAATAAAATAGAGGTTTGCCAGTCCCAGCCTAAAAACCATCGTCCCGTCAGCATACCACCGACAACGGTTACCGCCCCGCCTATAATGACTAACTGTCGAATAGCGCGACTCTCGCGCTTCAGGCGCTGAATTTTCAGGTTCAAACCGGCTTCGAATAAAATCACGGCCACAGCAAACCCTTATGATATCAGCAAGGGCGCCGTCCAGGGTTTCGGGTTGAATAACGCCGCTGACATCCGGTCCCAGCAGGACGCCGGTTATAAGCAAAAGGACGATACCGGGAATGCGTAAATGATAGGCCACCGACTGTGCAATGATCCCTGCCGCCAGCCCTAAGGCAATTGTCAGAGCCGGATTGGAAAAGGTTAGATGTTCCACTTTATAATGATTAATGAATTGCCGATAGGAAACAGCCTTTTAAAATTTCGGCTGAATGGGCACTAACAGGCACTATATATTTACAGCACTATTGGGAGCCGCATTTTTCCCAAAACAAGTTGCAAAACCGTTCAATCCCTGCAGGACAGGGAAGTCTTTTCAAACTGGACCCGGGTACCTAAAAAACGTTGGACAACTTCCTGAGTTGTTGGAGTAAGGTCAGAGACGAAGAAACGATCCCCCCGGCCATGTAATTTTTCAGACAGTTGATTTTTGGACTCAAGGTACGAATAAACCGCACGCGCTATTTCAGCAGAAGGGTCTACTATCTTGACATTCTTTCCGATTTTTTCCTGGATTGTTTGTTTAAGAAGCGGGTAATGGGTACAGCCCAGGACGAGAGTATCTATCTGCCGGTTTTTTAAGGGCCTGAGATACTTTTTGACTATCATGCGGCTTTCCCTGGCCTTAAGCCATCCTTCTTCCACCAAGGACACCAGAAGGGGACATGCCTGGCTGTATACCTTTGTATCGGGCATACGTGCATGGATCGCCTTTTCGTATACACCGCTCGTCACTGTAGCCCTAGTACCTATCAAACCAATGATTTTTCTTTTAGTAAGGGCCAGGGCCTGCTCTATAGAAGGGGTTATGACTTCAAATATCGGTTCAGAAAATTCCTGCCTTAAAGTTGATGTGGCAGTGCTGGCTGCACTGTGGCAAGCAATTACCAATATGCCGGCTCCACGCTCCAGCAGGAACCTGGTATCTTCTCTGGCGTATTGAATGATGGTTTCCTGGCTTTTTGTTCCATAGGGGGTCCTGGCAGTATCTCCGAAATATATAAGTGGCTGGGCCGGTAATAATCGTTTGAGTTCGCGAACTACTGTAAGTCCACCAACACCAGAGTCGAAAACGCCTATAGTTATACTCATTTTACAAGGGAATTCCTCTAGACACGGGTTTTTTGTTTCAGACTATATCATTAAATAATTCAGGTTTGTAGGCCGAAGTATAAAGCAAAATCCTTTACATTGATATGGCTTTCGGAATATAGATACAGTTATTCTAAGACAATCGCAAAGACCAGAGTCTCAAAAGACTAAATTACCGGAGAACCTATAATGCCTGAAAACAGCCAATTCCCTATTGAAGAAAATACCCCGTATTTAATTGATGAAGTCGGTTCGGATACAGAGATCGAAACCGCAATAGAGACATTGGGAGATCCAAGTGTTCAGTCTCCTCTGCTTAAAAAGAATTACCCCTGTTTTGTATCTGATCAGGATCAGGTTATGGTCAGGGTGTCATACAACTCGCTCAAAAAAATATTCAAAAAGGGCTCTGAACCGCTTTCATTCGAACTCGCCGGGCCCCGTCAAAAAATTTATTTTGACCCCACTAAGATACGCTCTGCCATTGTAACATGTGGCGGACTCTGCCCCGGAATAAATGATGTAATAAGGGCTATTGTACATGCTCTACACTACGGTTACGGAGTTCAATCCGTGCTCGGCATACGTTATGGACTCAGGGGGTTTATCCCGGAGTATGGTCTTCCAATAATGGATTTGACTCTTCGGGTAGTAAATCGTATACATGAATATGGAGGGACAATTCTTGCCTCTTCCAGAGGACACCAACCCATTGATGCTATAGTAGATGCACTTGTACGCATGAATGTATCCATCCTGTTCATTATCGGTGGTGATGGAACATTTAAGGCAGGAGTCAAAATTGCTGAAGAAATTAAAAGGCGTGATCTTAAAATAGCCGTTGTCGCCATACCGAAGACAATAGACAATGACATCTATCTTGTCTCTAAGACCTTTGGTTTTGATACTGCAGTTGAAATGGCCAGTCAGGCCATAAAGTGTGCTCATACCGAGGCTATCGGTGCGCCCAATGGGATAGGGCTGGTCAAGGTAATGGGTAGATATTCAGGGTCCATTGCAGCCGCCGCCACAAATGCTTTAAGAGAAGTCAATTTCTGTCTGATACCTGAAAGTGATTTTGATCTGGAGGGAGAAAACGGTCTATTAAAGGCCCTTGAGTATAGACTCAGGGACCGTGGCCATGCAGTGATAGTTGTGTCTGAAGGTGCAGGTCAGCGGTATATAATGGATAATCAAGTGATACGTGATCCATCGGGTAACATCAAGCCGGGAGACATAGGAGTCTTTCTCAGGGATACCTTTAAAGAATACTTCAATGCGATCGGCATGACGGCCTATGTCCGGTACATAGATCCCAGCTATATCATCCGCAGCGTGCCGGCAAATGTGGACGATCGCCTCTACTGCGCAAATCTTGGGCAAAATGCCGTTCATGCCGCCATGACGGGCAAGACCGCTATGATGGTTAGTCTATGGAATGACCACTATGTACATGTTCCTCTGGTCTCAGCCATCAAACATAGTAAGCGTGTCAATTTGAACAGCCATTTTTGGTTGAGTGTACTGGAATCTACCGGGCAAGCTTCTTTAAAAAATCAGCAGGTAGCTTAATTAGGAGGAAAAACATGCGAAGTTGGAAGATATTGGTATTTTTCCTGATACTAATTGTATTCGTTGGTATTTTTCCTGCCTGCAGCTCGCCTGATGAGAAAAGGTCTAAACATTTTGAAAGAGGAATGAACTATTTCCAGGAGGAAAAATATAAAGAGGCGGTAATCGAGTTCAAAAATGTCGTCCAAATTGATCCCGGGTACGCTCCCGGCCATTATCAAATGGCCTTGGCTTATTTGCAGCTTGGAAGCCTCACAGATGCCTTTTCTGAACTTCAGAAGACAGTGGATGTAGATCCGGACAATGCCGATGCCCGGCTGAAGCTGGCCCAGATATTTTTACTTTCAAAGAAAATAGACGAGGCGCAAAGGCATGTGGAAGTGCTGCTTTCCGAGAATCCGTCAAATGTTGATGCCTTATTGTTAAAAGGGGCATTATTACTTAATCAGGAGAGGCTGGATGATGCCGTTTCCGTATTCAGAAAGGCAGAGAGCCAGGCACCTGATAGAAATGGGGTCTATATGGGTCTTGCAAGGGCATATTCCCAAAAAAAGGACCTGAATCAGGCGGAGCTTTTTCTAAAAAAGGCCGTATCCGTAAGTAAGAAGAGAAAGGACGAGGCGCAATCGAGGCTTGCCCTGTCCTCACTTTATGAATCCACAGGACAGGAGAAAAAGGCAGAAGAAGAGATTAAGTTCATTGTCGGAGAATATCCTGATGAGGTAGATGCACTGTTGATAATGGCTGGTTTCTATATGCGAAACAACCGGGATAAGGAGGCGGAAGCAACACTTCAGCAGGCAATAGACCTTTTCCCGGAGGCGACAGCTCCCCTTTTGTTCTTTTCCGACCTACAGGTCAAGAAGGGTGATAAAGAGAAGGCGGTGCTTACCCTGGAGAAGGCCCTCAAGCTTTCTCCGAATAATGCTGATATAAAGGCAAAAATAGCTGTCCTCAAATATGATCAGGGGAAATTCACGCAGGCCGAGTCCCTGGCTGATGAAGTACTGGGGAAGAATTCTATGCATCCCCTTGCACTGCTGGTAAAGGCAAAATTCGCCCTGGAAGACAGAGATTTAAAGGGTTCAATTAAATTGCTGGACAAAATTCTTGACCGGCAGCCCGGAAACTCTGAGGCACTCTATTACAGGGGTCTTGCTAATCTGGGTTTGGGAGAGCTCTCTAAAGCGGAAGCTGACCTGAAGCAGCTGATCTCAAGACAACCGGAGTTTTTGAAGGCCAGATTGCTGCTTGCTGAAGTGGCCCTTAGGGGGCGCAAGCCTGAAATGATCACAGAGCATACTGAGTTGATATTGGCGCGCGTTCCTGATGAACCGAAGGCCCTGATTCTTCATGCCTCTGCTGCCTTGATGAACCGGGATTTCAAGACCGCTGAAAAAGACCTGCACAGGGCCCTTGATGTTTCTCAGGATGATGCGCCTGCCCTTTACCTCCTGGGCAGAACATATATGGCACAAAAGGAGATGGAAAAAGCCAAAGGGTCTTTTAGGGAGTTGCTGTCGAAAAATCATGGGCACATTCCTGCGCTGACGTCTCTTGTGGCGCTATATTTATATGAAGACCAGCCGGATAAGGCACTCGATCTTTGCGATGAAATGAGAAAAGACCAGCCGGATAACGCGGTAACAGCCATGGTGCAGGGAAGACTGCTTTTGCGGACCGGGCGTGTAGATCAGGCGGAGATCGCTTTTAAGGATGCCATGGAATTGAATCCTGATCTTATAGGCCCTTATGTCTCTCTGGCAAAGATCTATATATCAACCGGCAGGGCAGAGAAAGCGATTTCCCAGTACAGGATTTTGCTGGAAAAGAAACCTGATCTTGCGAGTGCATATATGGCTATAGGTACCATAGAAGAACAGTTGGGCCATTATGATGAGGCAGAGAAGGCCTATATGCAGGCCTTGGAAATAAAACTGGATTTCGCGCCGGCTGCAAATAATCTGGCATGGCTGTTGACGGAGAAAAAGTGCGATCTGGACAAGGCCTTTATTTATGCACAGAAGGCCAAGGCCGCAACCCCCGAGCAACCGGCCATACTGGATACCGTTGGTTGGATACTTACAAAGAGGGGGAGTTACGAACTCGCCTTGTCTAACCTTGAAGAGGCGATTCTGAGATGGCCGAATCAGCCTACCATTCGTTATCACCTGGCTGTAGCCTTAAAGGGGATGAAAAGGTTCGATGCCGCAAAAGAGGAACTCCGAAAGGCAATCAACACAAAAGAAGAATTCCCGGAGATTGAAGATGCCAGGAGGCTTTTGGAAGAGCTGTCGTGATTGACTTTCGCAGTCTTTGCCGAAGCGATCTCGAAATATGGGCAAGAGATACGGGCCTGCCCGATTTCAGGGGCCGTCAGCTCTTTAGCTGGCTTTGGAAGCCGGGATTTTGCGATTTCTCCCAGATGACCGATTTCCCCAAGGCCCTGAGGGAAAAGATCTCCCAAGAGGGCGTACTGACCAGCCTGAGGCTTGCCGCAAAGCAACGTTCTGTTGACGGCACCTGCAAACTGGCATGGAGACTGCCGGATGGTTTGGTGGTGGAGAGCGTCGTTATTCCTGACCGGGGCTACAAGACCCTTTGCATATCCAGCCAGGTCGGATGCGCCATGGGTTGCAGATTTTGTCATACTGCCATGATGGGCTTTCGCCGTCACCTTGTCCCCTCTGAGATCGTGGGACAGGTGTTCGCCGCCCTGGAACATGCTGGAGAAAGGGAACAGCTCAGAAACATAGTATTTATGGGCATGGGAGAGCCCCTTGCAAACTACGGGAATGTCTTAAAGTCCATCTATATACTGGGTGATGACCTTGGACTTAACTTCTCGTTGCGTAGGATAACCTTATCCACCTGCGGTCTGATTCCCGAGATATTGCGTCTCGGGCAGGATACTGATGTAGGCCTTGCCGTCTCCTTGAATGCACCCAATGATAAGATCCGGGATATGATAATGCCGATTAACGCTCGTTATCCCCTTTCACAGCTTATTGATGCCTGCCGAAATTATCGACTTTCCCGCAGGAGGCGCATTACCTTTGAATATCTCCTCCTTGCCGGTATAAATGACCGCGTCGAACAGGCGGTTTCGCTTGCGAAACTTCTCAAGGGCATCCCTTCTAAAATCAATTTGATAGCTTATAATGAAAGCACTGATATCCCTTTCAAGCGTCCTGTTTATGAACGGGTTTTGTTATTTCAGCAGGTACTCAGAGGGGCTAACTACACTGCCTTCATAAGAAAGAGCAAGGGGCGGGATATATCCGCCGCCTGCGGGCAGCTCTATACGGAAATCAGGCAATCTAAATAATCATCGGCAAAATTTTGGCATCGTGCGGAAATCGGCCTATAATGTGTGTTTGTTATCTTGCCAATTTACTAAATTTGGAGTAAAAAGTTCGACCTGAATGGATAAATATATATCAGATAAGTAAAAGGCACTATCCTGTTTGGCAAATCAGCCAAAACCGGTTCAAGGGATGGAGCCTTTATTTAGTATTAGAGGGAATTAATTATGGAATGTACTACAAATAAACCAGGGGTCCAGTGCAAATTTATGAGTAAAAATGGTTGCAAATATTTGGGCGGGACCTGCTTTGAAATAGTTGAGCAGTGTGAAGGTTGCGCAAGAGTTACAAGATATGAGACGGGTAATTTTTGTTCAGTTTATCCCCATCCGGCAATGAAGTGGCGAAATGGCATATGCAATTTCGCCACTCATTTGACGAAGGAAGCCCTGAAAGACGAAGCCGGCAGAAAGGTCAATCCTCTCAAGGCGGCAAAGCGGGCTTCAAAAAAGCGTTAAAGTCAAGTTTGTTCAGCCACCGAGAAATTCGAGGTCAAGAAGGTCATGGTCTACTCAAAATTTAAGCGGTTAAATTCTGAGTAGTGAATGAACTGCTTTCTTATATCAGTGGTCTTGGCTAAAGAACCAAGCCCCGCATTTCTGCCTTTTATCTTCAGCTATTGAGGTTACTAAGAGCAACACTTAGTCTGTCCATTCCCTCCCGGATTATGCCAAGGTCTGTAGCATAAGAGAATCGCATAAAGCGGTCGCCTCCAAAGGCTATGCCCGGTACCCCTGCGATTCGGGAGTCTTCCAGCAGGTAGTCAGCCATTTCCAGCGAATTATTGATTTCTTTGCCTGATGCCTTTTTGCCGTAATAAGATGAAAGATCCGGGAATACATAAAAGGCCCCTTTGGGTTTTACGCACGATATTCCAGGGATGGCTCCAAGTCTTTCCATAATGTAATCTTTTCTCTCTAAAAAGGCCTTTTTCATTTTCAATACCCCGTCTTGAGGGCCGGTCAGTGCGGCCAAGACCGCCTTTTGGGCTATTGAGTTGGGATTTGAAGTGCTCTGGCTCTGTATCTTGGTCGCCGCCTTCACTACGGCCTCCGGACCCGCGAGATAGCCTATGCGCCAGCCGGTCATGGCATATGTCTTTGATACACCATTTACCACTACTATGTGATCCTGTGCCTCAGGGGCTAGAGAGGCAATATTCTCAGGTCCTTTATTGTCAAAGCGGATTTGATCATAGATATCGTCGGTGATTACTACAAGATTATTTTCAACCGCCAGCTCAGCTACCCTGACAAGGTCTTCTCTGCTGTAGACCGCACCGGTGGGATTTGACGGGCTGTTAAGTATTATGGCCCTGGTTTTGGATGTCAGCATGGAGCCCAGTGCCGGCAGGTCCAGGGCAAAGTCCTTGTCCGGATCGCTTGGAAGGAACCTGACCTTGCCTCCTGCAAGTTCGACTATTGCGGGATAAGAAACCCAGTAAGGCACTGGAATTATGACCTCATCTCCCGGGTCCAAAACGGCCTGGGCGACATTGTACAGGACCTGTTTTCCCCCTGTTGAGACCATGATCTGTTCAGGCCGGTATATCAGCTTATAGTCATGTTCAAACTTAGCCGCTATAGCCTCCTTCAGTTCCGGAATACCTCCTACCGGCGTATATTTTGTGAATCCATCCCTAATGGCCTTTACGGCCGCTTCTTTTATATGATCAGGGGTGTCGAAATCAGGTTCTCCTGCTGAAAGATTTATTATGTCGACGCCTTGTGCCTTGAGAGTCTTGGCCTTTGTGTCTATCGCGAGAGTGGGCGACGGCTTGAGGTTTCTAACACGTTCCGAAAGCGGGAATGTCCAGGACATTTGATTTACTCCTTTCAATTATCATTAATAGTGAACGGAATTTCAGATTTGTCATAATAGACCTGTTTCAAATACAGGCCGTGTGGGGGGGCGGTGGGACCGGCCGAAGAACGATCCTTAGAGGCAATTACATTTGCCATATCTTCATAGGATCTCTTTCCAAGACCGATTTGCACCAAAAGCCCTATGATATTCCTGACCATATAACGAAGGAAGCCGTCGGCGGCAATGGTAAAAATATAGTGCAGTCCTCCGGGAGGAGTGAATATTTCCAATGCTATCGGCTTGATTTCACATAAATATATGGTGCGGACAGATGTCTTTGCATTGCTTCCACTTGCCTTAAAGGCACTAAAGTCATGGGTGCCCATGAGCTGTGGTAGTGCCATTTTCATGGAATGTATGTCCAGATGCCGGTTTAGCAACCACACCCTTTTATTCCAAAAGGGAGACTTGGTCTCTGAGGCCAGGATGTGATAACAGTATATCTTGCAGATTGAGTTGCGAATCGAGTGAAAGTCAGGGGGTACCTCTGACGCGGCTGATATAGCGATATCCTCCGGCAGGAGGCTGTTTAAGCCCTTTAGAAATCCTCCCAGCGGGATTTTCGAACCGGTATGAAAATTTGCCACCTGGGCCAGGGCATGCACCCCGGCATCAGTTCTTCCTGAGCCGACAAGGCAGACCTGCTCACCGGTCATTTTCTTAATGGCCGCCTGGATGACTTCTTGAATGCCTGTACGGCCGGGCTGCCTTTGCCATCCATGATACCCTGTTCCATTATATTGGATCGTAAGCCTTATGTTTCTGGAGGCAGCGCGGAACCGGTCTGAAGAATCCATGGTCTATGGAAAGAGAGGGATCGCGCCGAGGCCTGAAGACTCGTCCAGTCCGGCCATTATATTGAGGTTCTGGACTGCCTGTCCTGATGCACCTTTTACCAGATTATCTATGGCGGAAATCAGTATGAGCGTGTTGGTATGATCATCTACCTTTGCCCCGATATCGCAGAAGTTGCTTCCCCTCACATACGATATGTCGGGAAAGGTGCCTACCGGGAGTATACGCACAAAGGGCGAATTTTTATAGAATTCTTTTAAGACGGCGAGGACCTTGTCAGTAGATATTTTCTCACAAATTCGGGCATAGATCGTAGTCAGGATACCCCTGGTCATGGGGACCAGATGAGGAATAAACGTAATGGACACGGCCTCTCCGGCCGCTACGGAGAGTTCCTGTTCTATTTCGGGCAGGTGGCGGTGTCCGGCTACCTTATATGCCTTAAACGCCTCGTTGACTTCACAGTAAAGTGTGGCTATGGATGGGCTTCGGCCGGCCCCGCTGGCTCCGGATTTAGAGTCTGCTATTATCCCTTTGGAGCCGATTATGCTCGAATTAAGCAAGGGTACAAGGGGCAGGATCGCACCGGTCGGGTAGCAGCCGGGATTTGCTACAAGTTGCGCTGATGCTATATCTTCCTTGTAGATTTCAGGCAGTCCGTATACGGCCTTTTTAAGTTTTTCAGAGGCGGTATGGGCCTGATACCAAATTTCGTAGGTTCGGCGGTCCCTAAGACGAAAATCAGCTGAAAGGTCTATGATTCTGCATCCTGCGTCGAAAAACCCGGGAACAATCGACATGGCGGTCTTATGTGGGACCGCTGTAAATATCCAGTCGGCGGTTTTGCTCAGATAGGTGACATCGGGCTCTGTAAAAAAGAGATCATCGTAGCCATGCAGTGAGGGAAAGACGGCTCCCACGGGACGGCCTGCATATTTCCGTGAAGTTACTGCTACTACGTTTGCCCCTGGGTGGAATTTGAGGATACGCAGGAGTTCGATTCCCGTATAACCGGATCCTCCTACTATTGCTATACGTAACATCTGTTTCGGGGTCAGTGCTTAAGGTTACAAGTGTATAAAGGGAGCTGAGGT
Organism: Deltaproteobacteria bacterium; assembly: GCA_011042225.1. Lineage (GTDB taxonomy): Bacteria > Desulfobacterota > Dissulfuribacteria > Dissulfuribacterales > UBA3076 > UBA3076. The sequence continues at coordinate 14,902 of DQXT01000009.1, forward strand.
TGCGAAATCCTGCAAACCTGATCCATTGACGACAATAATACGATTTGCGGTAACTTTGGGTGCTTTAGTCTATTACCTCACTAAAACTTTTTTCATGAGTTTAGCGTTTGGAATACTGATAGCGCTTTCTGGCCCCTGCAAGTCCATACTTCTTGCGCTCCTTTTTTCTGGCGTCTCTGGAAAGAAGACCGGCCTTCTTTAATGGAATTCGATATCCTTCATCGGCCTGAAGGAGCGCACAGGCTATGCCGTGGCGGACTGCTTCCGACTGGCTGTTTTTCCCGCCGCCCTTGACTTTGATCATGGCATCGAATTTGCCAAGTGTATTTGTAATGGCAAAAGGCTGCTCTGTGATAAGACGTGCGGTATCTACATCAAAGTATTCATCAAAGGGCTTTCCATTAGCCGTCATTTTGCCTTCACCGGGATATATCCATATACGGGCTACAGCGGTCTTCCTTTTGCCTGTAGCATAGTAGCGTGTTTGTTCCATGTTTTTGATATCCTTAGATAGACCCTCAGCCTTTAGCTGTTGATCTGAAGCTGTTCAGGAACCTGGGCCTGATGTGGATGCTGTGGGCCGGCATAGATTTTAAGCTTTTTAAGCTGGCTGCGGCCCAGGCGATTTTTGGGTAACATGCGTTTAACTGCCAACTGAATAACCTTTTCCGGCTTTGTCTCCAATAACTTGCGGGCAGTAACGGTCTTCATGCTGCCGAGATGGCCTGAATGTCTATAATATAATTTTTTATCCAATTTTCCACCGGTAAGTCTGATCTTATCAGCATTTACTACTATAATAAAGTCACCGGTATCCAGATGAGGGGTGAAAATAGGCCTGTGCTTACCCCTCAATCTTGCGGCAATTTGAGTTGCCAGTCGGCCCAGAACCTTATCACTGGCGTCTACAATATACCATTTACGTTCAATTTCTTTTACCTTTGGAAGAGGTGTTGTCATAGGATAAACTCCGATTTATAACTGCAAAAGACTTTTGTCCTCTCTAACATGAAAGGCATTGGACATCTAAATGAAATAGAGATGATTGTCAAGGGTAAAAAACGTCATACAATCTTAATCTTCGGCATATGCCTCTTTGTAAAGCATCTTCCTTTCAATCTCTTTTATCTTAATCGAAAGGAGGTCTTGCGTCTTTTTGTCCAGATTTAAGAATTTAACGGCTACGGCCTCCAGTTCTCTCCTCATTCGGCCACTGACTGAAGACACCCTCATGGCCTCCGCTTCTATATCATAATTCTGCTCATCTATCTGTAAGGTTAAATTCAGCCTGCTTTTCGGCACTATCGGATAATCCTTGCTATGGGTGAATTTAACGCCACCGAGCGAGATATTGAGAATATTCATCTTTTCTTTTTTAAGAAAAAGGGCTAAGCCGCAATCAAGAGGTGGCTGCAATCTGTAAAATAACCTCAGGTTGAAGAATTCACGGCCGGGTTCCGGTATTATTTCAATTGCCTGTGCGGTTTCAGACCCTGATAGTCTGTAGTCAGGGACGATCCTTATCAGCCTTCCGTTGATGCCGTAACGGACCCAGCCGTCTTTTCCCATCAGAAGGTAGGTGATTTTGACCTTTTTCCCGACATTATATGATCCGGCGGGTGGAGCGGTTTGGGATGTTACTATTCTTTTATCATTAAGATCATAGACCACTGCTCTTCTGACATCGATTTTTTCGTTTAACCAGTCGAAGTCAAGGACGATATCTACCTTGGATCCTGGAATAATGTCCATTGCCGTGTATCCTTAAAGCTGGCTTATTCAATATGTTTTTCTTATCTATGTGTTTTCCAATGAATAAAATATTCCAGATTTATCTGTTGCCTTTTAGCCCGGAGTCAAATTTACTCCTTCTGAATTAAGATAAACCAAAAGTGTGTTTGTTGCCAACAGACATTTGTTGAGGTTCAAAAGGCGGCGTGACATGGCTTCGGACCTTGACAACCTGTCTCCGGCCGGAGAATAAGAACTTGGTTCTGGCAGTGTATTTAGGAAAAGCGGCTGACATATGGTAAATAAGACGGGATTTTTTACTATAAAAAGGAGAAAAACATGGATCAATTGCGTACGCTGGAATCCCTTGTTGATTTTTTGCCCAAGCGTGGTGACAAGACATCCATGCTGGCTTTATACAAAGAGGGTGCAAAGAAATGGTCTTATTCTCAATTAGGTGACCATGCACTGCGGTTGGCACACGGATTGAGAAAAATAGGTATTCGACCCGGTGAACACGTGGGGCTTCTTGCGGGAGTCCGGTTTGAATCAGTTGTTGTAAGTCTTGGAGTGATAAAGACAGGAGCTGTCATAATGCCGCTGGACGTGCAGACAAGCCCTGACATGCTCATAAGGATTATTAAGGATAGCGGCGCTGAATACATTTTTACCACAATGGATTACGTCGATCAGATTAGGGATGCCCTTGCCGAAATAAAGGTGAAAATTTACGTGATTGATATTGAATCGAGCGATGAGGCCGACAATGTGACCAGCTGGCGGAAATTGTTGATGGATGAAACCGGTGAATCCGTAAAAATCGAACCGGATGACCCTGCCGTGTTGTTTTATACTTCCGGCACCACCGGGCCGCCCAAGGGTGTTCCTTTAACTCATAAAAACATTGCCTTTCAGCTTAACACGGTCATTAAGACCCAAATGGTTACGGAGAGAGACCGGGTCTTTCTGCCCCTGCCCCTTCATCACGTTTATCCGTTTGTCATCGGGATACTTGTGCCGCTTTCTTTGGGACTGGCGATCATTATTCCTCAGTCTTTGACCGGGCCCCAGATTCTTCGAGCGATCTGCGAAGGAGAAGTCACAACAGTCATCGGCGTACCCCGCCTTTACAGGGCACTGTACAGCGGAATAGATGCCCGGGCCGGATCGGCAGGGAAAATTGTGGGCACCCTCTTCAATATTGATCTTGCGCTGTGTATCTGGCTCCGCCAAAAATTCGGCTTAAGGCCTGGAAAACTATTTTTGAGATCTCTCCATAATCGCTTCGGACTTCAACTGAGTATTCTTGCGTGCGGCGGCGCCGCCCTCGATACGGAACTGGCCTGGAAACTTGAAGGATTGGGCTGGAAGGTAGGTATCGGCTACGGACTGACTGAGACTTCACCGCTTCTGACCCTGAATCCTCCGGGCAGGGCACGACTTGGGAGTGTCGGTAAGGTGATTGAAGGGGTTCAGGTACGCATTGATTCTATAGGCAAACCTGGAGAATCCGAAGATACCTATGGGCAAAGGACTCATAAAAACCGAAAATACGGTGAAATTCTGGCAAAGGGTCCAAGTGTCTTTTCCGGCTATCTCAACATGCCGGAAAAGACTCGAGAGGTCCTGACCGGAGACGGTTGGTTCCGTACCGGAGATCTGGGCTATTTTGATGAAGACGGCTATTTGTATGTCACGGGCCGCATTTCCACCATGATAATAACCGAAAGCGGTGAAAACATTCAACCCGATGAAGTCGAAGAGGTCTATGACGCTCATGTTTTCATAAAGGAGACCGGTGTCTTCCAAAGAGAGAATAAACTTGTAGCGGTCATTGTGCCCGAAATGGGCGAAATCCGCAGACATGCGCAAGGAGACATCGAGGAAATCATCGTCAAGGCCGTCCGCGAACAGTCCAAAAAATTGGCATCCTATAAACGAATTTCCGATTATGCCGTCACACAGGAATCTTTGGCCCGGACCCGTATCGGTAAAATTCGAAGACACTTGCTGCCCGGACGATATGAGGAGGCCAAAACAGGGGAAAAGATTGGCAAGGTGAAGGCGGGGCCTATTCCGATCCGGGAAATGTCGGACCGGGACAGAGCACTGCTGGAAGACAAGGGGGCAAGGAAGGTTTGGGATTGGCTTGCCGAACGCTACAGGGAGCAAAGGTTGACTCCGGACACCGACACTCAACTCGATCTCGAAGTAGATTCACTGGAATGGCTCAAAATCACTATGGAGATTCGCCAGCATACGGGAATCGAACTGGATGAGAAAGCGATTGCTCGTATAGAGACTATCCGGGACTTGCTAAGTGAAGTTGCCGAATTCTCTCTGTCCGGTAAAACAGCTCATCAGTTTCCTGCACTTGATCGTCCCGAATCGGTTCTGAGTAACCGGCAAAAACAGTGGCTCAAACCCTTAAGCCCCGGAATGCTCGTCATCGCACATTTTTTGTTCAAGGTCAATCAGGCCCTGGTAAAAAAATTCTTTAAATTGGAGGTGAAAGGACTTGAGAATCTACCTGAGGAAGGGCAATTCATCTTTACTCCAAACCATGTCAGCTATCTTGATTCGTTTGTGATCGCAGCAGCATTCAGCTTCGATCGAATGACCCGGACTTACTGGGCGGGTTGGACAGGGGCGGCCTTTGCCAATCCTTTCAACAGTTTTGTCAGCCGGTTGGCCCAAACGATTCCCATCGATCCGGAGAAGGGGGTTTTTTCCAGTTTGGCATTTGCCGCGGCAGTCATAAAGCAAGGTAAAAATCTTGTCTGGTTCCCCGAGGGGACACGTTCTCCCAACGGGAAATTGCTGCCTTTTAAACCGGGGATAGGCATTTTGCTCGAACGCTTTCAGGTCAGGGTAGTGCCGGTGTTTATTCACGGAACATATGAAGCCATGCCGGTCGGCCGGCTTCGAATACGGCGTGCTCCGGTGAAGATAGCGTTCGGTCATCCTTTGGATACGAAAGACCTGGAAAAAGAGGGCATGGGCGATGAAGCCAAGGACCGAATCGTTGCGGCCCTCCATAATCGTATAATTGAATTGGGGGCCGATCCGTGAATTATCAGACTGGGGTTGTCAGATCCGATGAAGCAACCGATCCGCCAAATTCAGATCAAAAGGCAACGACGTTTCAACTGATTTCCTGGGCCTTTTTTGACTGGGCCAACAGTGCCTTTGCAACGGTGGTCCAGACATTTATCTTTGCCGCTTACTTTACAAACAGGGTTGCGGCGAGCGAAACCAGCGGCACCATGCAGTGGGGAAATACCCTCAGCATCGCCGGAATTATCGTCGCCTTGATCGGGCCTGTATTGGGAGCGCTTGCAGATCAAGGCGGCAGGCGCAAACCATGGATAGCCGTGTTTACTGTTCTCTGCGTGATCTCCATGGCATCCCTTTGGTTCGTGAAGCCTTCCTCAAGTTACCTGAGACTTGCTCTAATTTTGGTGGCCTTAGGTACGGTGACCTCGGAGTGCGCCATGATTTTCTATAACTCCATGCTTCCAGCCATGGTAAAACCGGATAATATGGGCCGATGGTCCGGATGGGGTTGGAGTTTGGGATATGCAGGCGGGCTAATGTGTCTGGTCTTCTGCCTTTTTGCCTTTGTAAAAACCGAAAACCCCTGGTTCTTTTTAGATAATGATTCCGCGCAAAATGTGCGTGCCGCTTTTGTATTCGCGGCTGCATGGCATATGCTGTTTGTTCTTCCATTGCTTTTATTTACCCCGGACACCCGCAGCACAGGCAAAAGCCTTTTCAGGGCCCTGCGGGACGGATTGCAGCAGCTCAGGGATTCTATTCGTCGAATTCGGCGATACTCAAATATTGTCCGGTTCCTGATAGCAAGAATGATATACATCGACGGCCTGGCCACTGTCTTCGCTTTCGGGGGTATATATGCAGCCGGTACGTTTGACATGAATGCGCAGCAGGTTTTGATTTTCGGTATCGCATTGAATGTCACTGCCGGCCTGGGTGCCGCTGGATTTGGATGGATAGATGACCGGATAGGTCCCAAACACACAATACTGATCTCTTTGGCAGGACTGATCATTTCCGGCACAGCCATTCTGCTGGTTCATTCCACGGCACTTTTCTGGACTTTCGGTCTTATACTGGGGGTATTTGTAGGTCCGGTGCAGGCCTCCAGCCGTTCTTTTTTGGGGCGGATCGCACCTGAACACTTGCGAAGCCAGATGTTCGGGCTCTATGCACTGTCCGGAAAAGCGACCTCGTTTATCGGTCCGTTGATGGTAGGGTGGATTACCGCCTGGACATGCAGCCAGCGCATAGGCATGAGTGCCACTATAGTGCTCTTTTTTATAGGCGCGATTCTGATGCTCGCAGTGTCTACCAGCCGGGAAAAGGTTAGTGGTTAATAGGGGAAAAATCAACATGTTAGTTAACCGGGACCCTTTCATAGTTCAGATCAACTATAGCGGTTCCTGGATCTTTAATCATATTCAGAGGATATAACGGGGTCTTCAGCTACATCCAAGACTAGATGGCAGCAGGAAGACCCCTGTGACTTTTATTTAGAGGTCCGTGAATTTTTTCTACATAGTATCTATTTGAATACAGGCTACAAATTACGAATCTGCGCATTCACCCGCATTTCTCCTATGCCTGACCTGTCAAGTTTTGATCTCATTTCCCGATTGTTTTTTTCAATATATATTCTTGTGAGGCTTCACCCGCCTTCTTTTTAAGTGCTTCTTCCGCAGATATGTAAGCTGATTCCTCGGCTGTTGCATTAGCTTCCTGTTGTTCGACTTCCTGAGTTTTTATTTCCTCTCCTGGAGTTGAAAAACTCTTTTTCATTTGGTCGATTTGTTCTGCCGTTTCGCCTATCTTTTTTGCTCCTTCCAAAGCCGTGTCAATATCGGCAATCGCTCCGCCGATACAAAAGACCATGACAAAGATACCGATTACCGTTCCTATAAAAAATTTATTGTTCTTTTTTGTTTCCAGAAAGCACCTCTCGATAGTAAAAGAATTTGACTGACTCCGACACTATTACTTTCTCTCTATATCGTTTTGCCCGCTTTCACTCCTCTTGTTTTTTTATAAAAGCGCTTACATAACGTTACAGATTGAAATTGTAGTTTCAGCTTGCAGTTACGGCACAGACACGCGCATAACCGGTCATGTCCTGGCGCGTGATATACCCCATTTCTACATCGGCCACCCAGGCAGCCCTATAGGTGCACCGGTCGGAACTTCAAACCCATCTGAGCCCCCTCTCAAAGAGCGGGTCCAGACAATAATCCTCCCTTGTAGGCGGCGGCGTGAGAAGAGTTATTAGCTCCTCCACAGTAGGTAGACGCCATATTTTTATGCCATTATACTCTATCCGGTTGAGATATTGAACATAGACTTTTGCCTCGTCCCATGTCATGGCGAAAGGCGAGCCGCTTTGTTGCCATATCAGCCCAATAACCGGGGCATGGATCAGTTCGTTATGCCGTTTGAACTTTTGACGATGATAATGATCCGGACGCCATAGCTTGTCCAGACCGAATTCCATACGTGCACCTTTTAAGGGAACCTTCTTGGGACGGCTCCGGACTCGATGGGCCTTTATCTGATAAACATTATCCATTTTTGAATCGACAGTCTTGCAAATGGCCTCCTGCTCGCTCAGCCAGCGGTTAAAGAGCGCATTCAGCTCTTTTAGCATCTCAGGCGCGGATGAAAAACGGTCTTTTGGATCAACGGCCAGGTCTTTGAAAAAAAAGGATCCCACCACTCTGGAACCGTCGGGTTTGTGCTGCTTACAGGGTCCGGTTTCTTGATCGTCGGGTCTGGAATGTGCCCGGTCAGCAAACGGTAGAGCATGACTCCCACAGGAAAGAGATCAGCCCTTTCATCCACGCTGTCAGGTGATTGTTTCTGTTTGGGAGCCGCGTAGTATGGAGATCCAATCAGAAGACCCTTGTGCCTGTCAGCAGAAGATGCCTCCCCCCTGATTCTTGATAATCCGAAGTCGATGATCTTGACTTGGTCCTGCTCTGTAAGAAGGAGGTTGAAAGGCTTGATGTCACGATGGATCAGGCCTGCATAGTGCAGTCTTTCCAGTCCCTTCAGGACCTGACTAGTGTAGCCGACACTCTTTTCCAGGGTGACCGGCCTGGAAGGATCTTCAATTCGGTAGGTTTCACCCATGACCGTTCCAAGACTGTGTGAGTGGTATTCCATAGTGTAAAACGGGCGGTCCTGGTGAAGGTCATAATCTAGGATCGCCGCCACGTTAGGGTGCCGAATGGAGCCCATGATTTCCGCTTCCTGACGGAAAAGTTCCTTTAGCCGCTCCATGCCCATAAAGTCAATTAAAATTTCGTCTCTGGGACCCACAAGCTTCAAGGCAACTATGCGTCCGGTTACAGGGGCCATGGCCTTGAATGCCACGCTCATACCGCCGCGACCGAGCAATCCTCTTATTCCATACCGGCCGATTTTTTTCATGAAACTAACTTTGTATCACAATAGTCTCAATGCGTAAGTCTCTGGAAAGCCCAGTTCCCTTATCTTGGTCATGGTAATTTTAAAATCGTAACTCACAAACCTGAACTCAAGTCTGCGGGACACGGTGTCAAAAAGCGCATATTTGGCCCGGTTGTCTTCGTCTCTGGGTTGTCCGACACTTCCCACATTGACAAAGTAATGTCTGTTTTTGTCCAGGCTTATGGTCTGCCCGCCCTTCAACGGAATAAACCTCACCAGTTTGTCTTCCCGGATGGTGATGACCTCCATCAAATGTGTATGGCCCATAAAACAGACTTCCTCCTTCATGGAGATAATGTCCTGTTTCAGGATATCATCCTTGACTGCGAACAGATATTTATCGACTGAATCAGGCGGATAGCCGTGAACAAAGCAGTAAGATTCCCAGACCATGGATCTGGGAAGACTTTGACAAAATTCCAGATTGGCCGGTGAAAGCATGGATTTTGTTCTGAGAAGGGTTTCGCCGGCCTTGAAATTGAACATCTTCAGGGTCTCGGTTTTTACCACGCCAAGCTCGTGATTACCCATAACCGAAGTTATCTTTTTCTGTCGTAAAAGATCGAGACACTGGTTTGGATTAGGGCCGTAACCGATGGTATCACCAAGGCAGAAGATCTTCTTGGCCCCCTGATCCCTCATATCTCTGAGAACTGCTGAGAAGGCCTCCAGGTTGGCGTGAATGTCGGAAATGATTGCCAGAACCATAAAATTTGGCCTTACCGGTAAGGATAAAAACTGCTTTAAATATCA
>DQXT01000122.1 GCA_011042225.1 Deltaproteobacteria bacterium
GCAGCGGCTTTGGTTCGATGCCTGAGACCCCGCATTTCCGCGTAGTCTTTCTTCCTCCTGAAGCCATCTTAAACGAGGCATATGACAGGCTGGAAGGATATATGAGGAGGCATTTCAGCTAGTCCATAATCTCTTTAAATGACCAATAAAGTATCAAGTAAAATTATAGCTGATTTTGGAAGACAATGGACTAATTATACTGAAAATACAGGTTACTACGCTTCCATAGACTTTCTTGATGATCTCTTCGGACCCCTGATTGAAAAGGGGTCCATAAAAGGGCGAAAAATAGCCGACGTGGGCGCAGGCACAGGAAGATTCGTAAAGATGTTCCACGAACTCGGTGCCAGACACATTTTGGCCCTGGAGCCGTCTTCCGCAATAGATGTCTTGAAAGAAAGTACCAGTCATTTGGGAAACGTTGAATATCTGCAGACTACTGCCGATCGTCTGCCCGCCGGCAATTTTGATTTGGTATTTTGCATAGGTGTGCTGCAGTTTATCCCTGATCCCGTAAGTGCACTCAGGGCCATGAGAGAGGCCCTTTCACCAAAAGGTCGTCTGTTCCTGTGGGTTTATGGACAGGAAAATAACAGGGCATACCTGTCTCTGGTGCGGCCTCTGCGTCTTATTACCGCCCGATTGCCGCATCCATGCCTGGCTGCCTTGAGCAGCCTGCTGTTGCCTCCTGCCAACCTCTACTCCCTTCTTTGCCGTCACATCAGTTTGCCCCTGGCGGAATATATGCGCAATTATTTTAAACAGTTGGATCAATACAGCAGAAAACTGGTGATTTATGATCAACTCAATCCACGGATGGCACATTATTACCAAAAGGAGGAATTGAAGCGACTTTTGGAAGAAAGCGGCTTTAACGATATCCGGATGTACCATAGATTGGGTTACAGCTGGAGCGTATTGGCCGGTTACAAAGGCACTTAGTCAGCAATTCCCCCAGACCACTGAATTGGAAGGCATTCCAAATAATCGATACTTGTATAAGCAGGGTTTCACATCCGGAGGAAACAGATCTATTAATTCGCCGGGCGTAAGTAAATTGAGATTTTCCGTCCTTGACCAGAACTCCAATCCAATAAACCGCAGGATGGCCTGGTGTATGGGTTGAGGCAGCCAATGGATAAAGGGTAAAAAGGTGTGGAACTCTATTGGAAACAAGCGGTTAGGAGTAATAATGAAAAATTTTTTGCCTACGCGCAGCAATTCGCCTATAAAGGCCCTCTGATGTGTATGGTCTCCCACGTGTTCCAGTACGGCTGAACAGAATACTATGTCAAAGGCATCATCAACAAAGGGCAGCATCTCACCATCGGCCTGCACAAAAACGCAATCCGGATATTCCCTTTCAAGAGACGAGACGTCTTCAATACTTGTGGCAACCAAACGGTTTTTATATGGATAAAATCTTTCAAAAAAATTTGAGTCTATCAGGGTTTGGTCGGGAGTAACACCAACATCCAGTATCCGGCAGGCAGGCGTGGGTGCCATGACCTCCATAAAGAGGGCGAATATCCTTCGCCTTACTCGATAAGAGATCCGGGACGCCGGCCCTCGAAGGGGATGTCCAGTCGAAAAATAGTCGATTGCCTTGGGATTCAACGTTCCAGACCGAGTATGGCCAACACAAAACCCGAGAATATTGTCTGGACACCAAGGGTAAGTCCCGTCACAGAGGTGATAACCGTGCGCAGACTGTCCTGATAGGGCAAAGGGCCAAAATCCACTGCATGCCAGGCAAGCATGGCTTTAGCAAGACAGGCAAGTCCTCCCAGGATAAACAGCAATCCAACACCGATGCCCCATTCCACGGATCGTCCTTCGATAAGTTTTATCAAATGCGGTTTAGGGCCGGGCAGTAAGCCGGTATTGGCCGCATAGGTCTTGACGAAAAGCGCAAAGGCCAGTGTCTGGAAACCCAGTATCAGTGATACACTGGAGACCAGAAGGCTATTAAGGTCGAAGGTCACTTCACCCACCCTCAGGGGACCAGGCAGCAGGATAAAAAATCCAAGACCACCCAGGATGGTAAATAAGACGCCGGGCACCAGGAACAGCCAGTTCGGGCTATAGAGCAGCATGAAACGCAGATGTCGCCAGCCATCCCGCCAGCTGCGAAGGTGAGACGGCCTCGAACGTCCGTCGAGACGTAGTGTTACAGGCACCTGACCGATCTTTAATGATGCCAGCCTGGCCTTGACTACCATTTCAGAGGCAAACTCCATACCCCCGGCGCACAGGCCCAGTGAAAGAATGGCCTCCCGCCGGAATGCACGCAGACCGCAGTGGAAATCATCTACAGGGGCCTTGAAGAACAAGCGACCCAGCCCGGAAAGCAATGGGTTGCCTATCCAACGATGTTTCCACGGCATGGCCCCCGGCTCGATAGAACCCCCTCCCCTGGGCAGGCGGCACCCCATGACCAAATCACAGCCTTTGTGCAACAGATTCATAAAATGCGTCAGTTCGCCGAAATCATAGCTGCCATCCGCGTCTCCCATTATTATATACTTACCTCTGGCGGCCTCGATGCCCGCCTTGAGGGCGTGACCATATCCCCTGCGTTCTACCCTTACAACCCTGGCACCGGCCTGGGCTGCAAGGACCTGTGAGCCGTCGGTACTGCCGTTATCCGCCACTATTACCTCTCCGGCGGCATTTTGCTTCTGCAGGGACGTGAACGCCTCCTCGATACAGGCCACAATTGTCTCGGCCTCATTAAGGCAGGGCATGACTACGGAAATTTCAACAGATTCTGTATCCATGATGAAAAAGAAATACCTGTTGGCAGCAAATAGAATTGTCCGCCTTTATAAAAAATACACTATTTTACGCTGTTCACCTCCTATTAGCCACCTTTTTCGGTAGTGTCAATTTTTATAATAGGCCAATTTTTTGAAGAACGGCAAGTTGTTATGTACTAATTTTTGATATAGTAACTGGAAATCATATTCCAACCGCAATCAGTCTTGAAGAAACATAAACCGTAGCTGAAGCATATCTTCCGCTGTAAAAGGGTATTTATTATTTATAAGGCATGTGCTATGGTTTTTTACGCAAATGTCATATATATGGTGTATCAACTTATGCCTGCCGGCGCCAAATTCGGTGCGGAAAATTTTATGTATGGAACACCGCTGGAACATTTGAGATATGGCACAAACAGGGTTGAATCGTAATGAATGTTGTTTTTTGCTATCATACCACTGATTATGAGTTTAATTTCAGCATAGCCCTGCTTTCAGCCGCGCTCAAACCTATGCGTATTAATGTCAGTCTGGTCATATTCCGTGAAATTGCCGGGAAACCAAAAGATACGCTTGAAGAGACCGTGCAGCGGATAATGGAAAAAAAGCCTGACATGGTTGCCTTTTCGATCATGACATTCAACTGGATAAAAATTCAGAAAGTTATTACTCGGTTGCGTACGGTTTTCTCCAGTATAATTGTTGTGGGAGGGTGTCATGCCATGCTGTGCCCCGACGACGTTTTGGCATTTCCCGGGGTTGATGCTGTTTGTCCCGGCGACGGTGAAAAGCCATTGCAGGAGCTAGTTGGGTTTTGTCAGAAACATTCAATGGACAGCATTCCGGAAATCAAAGGATTGCGGTTTAAAAACAGCTCTTCTTATAATCATGTTGTGCCATGGTGTAATGAGCATCTGGACGCTTATCCCTATTTATCTTTTGACATTTTTGACGAGGAAAGAAATCAGCCCCTGAATCAGAAGATTACCGGCATGCTTTCATTTGCGGGCATATTTTCACTGCCTGTCATCACCAGCCGGGGATGTCCGTACAAATGCGCCTATTGTAATAACAGGTCTTTTATGGAAATATTCGGCGGCCCTAAACGATTTTTGAGGAGTTATCCTGCCTCAAAAGTCGTTGCTGATATTAAATACTTGGTCGAGCACTATCAACCTGATTCCATAGAATTTATGGATGAGATGTTTCTAAAGCATGATCGCTGGATGTATGAATTCTGTGCCGCCTATTCTGAAGAAATTGGACTGCCCTATACTGTTTTATTACGTATAGATCGTTGTAAGGAGGAGATCGTCCGTTTGCTGGTCAACAGCGGTCTGAAACTGGTTTTTTTTGGTCTGGAATGCGGGGACGAAACGTATCGGGCCAACTATCTGGATCGACACATGTCTAATACTGATATCCTGAAAGGCGCAGAACTGCTGCGCAAGTACGATATTATGATTGTAACTTCCAATATGTTTGGTTTGCCTCACGAAACACCCGAGATGATAGAAAAAACAATATCTTTAAACCGGAAGCTTCAGCCCGATGCCGTGGCACCTTTCATCTATCAGCCCCTGCCACAGACCAAACTGGGCCAAATGGCCTTTGAGCAGGGTCTTGCCCAGCCTCCGCCTGCAGACCAGTGGGATTTTCTTGCACCATCTCTTAACAGCAGGGAGTTACCGGCAACTTATGTTCAGGAGCAGGTTGAGGCGTTTCTCAATGAATTTAATTCTCCGGAAAAGACGATGGCCAATATTTCCAAGATTCGCCTTTTTTGCGCCGGGAAACCGGCTGAAAGCGCATTTGCTTGAGCATGTCCGTTAATCTTAAATGATTTTAAAGTCTGTGGTCTGCCGAAATCTCTTTTCCCAATCTAATTATGCAAACAGAAGAGTTACGTAGTCTATATCTGGATTTAATGCAGCGCTGTCTGGCCAACACCATATATTTTCAGCCTTATGGTGAGATTAGCCGTTCAGATCGGGAAAATGGCCGCGATTGGCCCCGCAGGGCGCACACTATGATTGGATGTAAACGTTTAAATAATATCCGTTTTTGCATGGATTCGATATTGCAGGAGCAGATCCCTGGAGATGTCATGGAAACAGGGGTATGGCAGGGCGGTGCGGTTATTTTTATGCGGGCCATCCTCAAAGCCTATGGAGTCAATGATCGCATTGTATGGGCAGCGGATTCTTTTGAAGGCCTGCCAGCGCCTGATATCAATGCCTATCCGGCCGATCAGGGTCTTGAACTCCACCGCTTTCAGGAACTGGCTATAAGCCTGGAGACCGTTAAGGCTAATTTTGCAGCCTACGACCTTCTGGATAAACAGGTGCGATTTATCAAGGGCTGGTTTCGCGATACTCTACCACATGCACCGGTACAGCAACTGGCGCTGTTACGACTGGATGGTGATTTATATGAGTCAACCTGGCTGGCGTTGCAGCACTTGTATCCCAGACTGTCAGTGGGGGGCTATCTGATTGTGGATGATTACGGTGCCATTGAAGCGTGTCGTCAGGCTGTGGATACCTACCGTCGAGACCATCATATTACTGCTGATCTTGTAAAGATTGACTGGACGGGTGTTTACTGGCGTAAGCAATTGTAGGTCATATGTTTTGCCAGCCCCCGTACATTGCTTACCACAATTATTACATGCAATGGTGCTGACACAATTAAGATCGACGAGATATACGATAAACTCATCCTGAAGGCCGGCGCTACATCGTTACAGCTTCACTGGGCAAAGACTTCCTATAGTGACCTTTAACGGCCTTTCCAACGGCAGCGGCCTACACGATATTAGTGCTTTACTCTGAAAGCAGGTGTCGTGTAGCATGGGATAATCAAATTTTGGCTGTCATCAAATTACGACGCAGAATGTCAAACCAGTCCACAAATCTTCAACGATTAAGAAAGGCGAAAAGGGCTTTCCAATTACTCAAGAGATGTGAGGTCTCGGATCGAATAATCAGTCTATGCTTAGGGGCTGTTCCCCTTTTTATCTATGGCCCGAATCTGCCAATTTGGTGGATTGGTGATGACACTCAGATCTTAAAACATGTAGCTAGTCAGAGTTTCTGGGAATACTTCCTTGTGCCTTCAGTATGGCAAGAGCTTTCCCCATATAACCTGACACCATGGGTTGATGCGCTCTATGACCTGGATCTTTTTCTATTCGGTCTCAGACCCGCTATTTTTTGTCTTCACCACTTGCTCATATGTGCACTGCTGATAGTAACTACATATTATTTCTTGCGACTTTGGCTGAATCGTCACTGGGCCTTTGCTGCCAGCTTTATTTTTGTTTTTTCACCATGTTATGCCAATAACGTGTATTTTCTTATGACGCGACATTATGTAGAAGGGCTTTTATGGTCCTTATTGGCCATCATTTTCTATATAAAGGCGTTAAGAGACCAAAGGCCTGTTTTGGCATATTGGGGCGCACTATTCTATCTCATCGCAACATTGTGCAAGGAAATCTATGTACCCCTTGTCCTCTTATTGCCGGTTTGGCCTGAAGAAGATTTTGGGGGGAACAGGTCCGGATGTATTCAGGTTTTCAGCAAGCGACTATTTTACTTTTTGCCCTTTGTATTAATGGCCGGAGCATATACCTTTTATCGCAGATGGATGCTGGGCAACTGGATAGGTGGATATGGTGATCTTGCCCCGTCCAGGACCGACTTCTCAGCATTGTTAAACGATATTAGCCATTTCTTGCTGGCAAATAATACATGGCTGATAGTAGTAATTGTACCTTTCGCTATTTGGGGAATATGTGGAGGCAGGAGCGACAGGTGGAAACTGAAATGCTTTGTTTTATTGGTCGTTTTGCTGTCTGTTGCACCTCTTTTAGACCTCGGGGGTTTTTTGTGCCGAAGACATCTATTTCTGCCCACTTTTCTGTTGCTCATAGCAGTTTCCATTGGGATGTCACGTCTTTGGCGTCAAAGATTAACAGGCCGACTTGTCAGTCTGCTAGGGGTGCTGGTACTTTTTTTTGGCCTTTTCCAAGCCAATCAATACACACAAAATGAGCTTCGCGGTATTGCTGATCAATATTCTGCTCAAGGTCTTTTCTTGTGGGACGTGTCAAGCAACCAAGATGCGCTATTTGTAGAATCCATACCTGGATGGTATTTTGAGGGACTTTCTTGGCTAAGAACTCATATAGAACAACGTGAAGAGATGGCAAGGCCGATTATTGACATATGTTATATCCTTTATACCAATGCGACGACTCCCCATTGGCAAAGGTTTTGGAGATATGATTATGGCAAAAAACAAGTTGTGCGCATGGATCCTGAAATTGTTAGGGAAAAATGTCAAAAGTGTATGGATGTTTATCGATCCGATATCAGCTTGAATGTTAGGATCTGGCAAAGTGATGGATTGATTTATTGGGATTTGGGACCCTATGAAACCGGACGATATCTTCTTGCTGATCCCGAAACCGGCTTTACAGCGAGATTGAATTATTCCGGTCATATCTCCGGTACGACAGATGCGATTGAAAAAATCAAGAAGAACTACATATGTTACGTTGCTCAGGAAGGATGGACCACATGTTCCGCAATATCACATTTAGTAGCCAAACCTGAATAATAATGTATAGCAAGTATAATTTTTCAGGGATTGAGGAACACCTGGAGCATGTTTCAACCTGCCCGCTCTGTGGAGGACAAAAGCACTCTCAGCTATATAGCTTCCAGCCGTTCGAGGTTGTGCGTTGTACACATTGTTCTTTAGGATATCTGTCACCAAGATTGACGGAAGAAGCAATAATGGCACATTATCGGGATCCCGGATACTTTGAAGGATCAGGTGGCTATGGTTACGAAGATTACAGGCTTCAGGAGGCGGGACTTCGACTCAGTTTCCAGCGCTTTTTGCGCATCCTTGCCAAAAAAAGTCTTACCGGGGGGTCATTGTTGGAGATAGGTTGTGGACCGGGCCTTTTTTTGGATGAGGCAAGAGAGTATTTTAGTCATAGAGTGGGTACTGAATTTTCTGCCGACATAGCACAACAGGCCTTAAAATTTGCAGACAAAATGATAGTAGGTGGGCTGGAACATCTGGATGAAACGGACTGTTTCGACGTTATCATAGCAATCAATGTAATAGAACATGTTTATGAACCGATTTCCTTTCTCACCTCGATATGTAATCACTTGCGTGCCGGCGGTATGGTCATACTGGTAACCCCGGATCTCGACGGTCTTTGGAGACGCCTCTTCCGTTCTAGATGGCCGTCTTTTAAAATTCCAGAACATATAATTTATTTTAACACCACAACATTGAGACAATTAGGTACTGAAACCGGCCTTAAGGAGATGGATTTCTTCGGATTTACGCAGATCTTCCCTTTGTCTCTAATCTTGGACAAACTGTATATCAGGAATGCGCCTTCTTTGTTTCAGCGTCTTCTCATACCTGTTCCATACACCATGATATGTAGCGTCTTGAGGCATATAGATTGACAACAATATGAACTTAACAAGAAGGCAACCGGCTTCAAAATCAGAATATATCTCTGTTGTTATTCCCGCATACAATGAGGCTGCTTCCTTGCCATATCTCATATCTCGTCTGGATGAGGTATTTGACGGCATTGGCGAAACTTATGAGTTAATTGTTGTAGATGACGGCTCTACTGATGCCACCTGGGAAGTCTTGACTCATTCAAAATTAACTCGTGGCACGCTCAGGGCAATCCGTCTGTCGCGGAATTTCGGCAAAGAACCTGCCATTAGTGCAGGGCTAAGGGCGGTATCTGGTGCGGCAGCTATAGTAATGGATGCAGATCTCCAACATCCCCCGGAGCTTTTGCCAAAAATGATAGATCTCTGGCGTAGCGGAGGTCCGTTGGTTGTTAATGCGGTCAAGAAAATACGCCAGGGTGAATCCATGATCCGACGTGCAGGGGCCCATATCTTTTATTTCCTGTTTCGGAAGTTAACCGGCCTGGATCTTTGGCATACTACGGATTTCAAGCTCCTGGACCGTAGTGCTGTGGAAGAATATCTAGCCCTGCCTGAGCATGGCAGATTTTTCCGAGGCCTAACCATGTGGCTCGGCTATCCTGCTGTATCCATCTCCTTTATTCCGCAGGAAAGGCCTCCTGAGGCCGGTGGGTCCCGTTGGTCCATAAATAAACTTCTTGGGCTGGCTCGCCATTCGCTTATTTCATTTACCGCACTCCCCCTACAACTGGTTACATGGTGTGGTATCATTACCTTGCTTTTAAGTATTGTCCTTGGTCTGCAGACCCTGTGGCAGAAATGGAGTGGTGAGGCAGTAGAAGGCTTTACGACGGTTATACTGGTACAACTGGGAATAGGCAGTGTCTTGATGATCAGCCTGGGGCTGATAGGTGAATACCTGGCAAGGATTTATGAAGAGATAAAAGGCCGTCCGCAATATATAATTGCTGAAGTAATGGATAAGCAGAATCCTAAATAAAGTTATTCAATAGGGTTTTGCCCTTACCTGATATTCTTGAACTGGCTATATTATTGCAGTTATGGATCTATTGTGCTAGTTTATATATTTTTGTGGCACTTCTATTCTAATGGCTGTAGGTTTCGGTTATTTTTGCAAGCATACTGAGGAAAGTACAATTAAAGAAGTTGTGGGATTTTTTGTTGGATCGGTACTGCAATCGGGATGCCTGCAATGTTAGCCTTTGTCGCAGAGGGTCAAAGAAGACCAGTCAATACTGACCTTGAACCCATATTTACACAATATGGACAAGAAAATCTCTTTTTCCATCATGAAGATGGAAGGAAGATTTTAGTAGCAGGGTCTAGAAGACAACACTACTTGGTCTCCTTAGCTCAAATACGGCAGACGATTTGGCATGACATCTCTCCGGCGGTTTGCGCTTTACCTTTCGAGATACTACTCTACTTATCTACGTATGCATTATCAAAGAAATAGCGGATGATAAATGGACACTTTCTCTGGATCGGCGCATCGCCTTTAACAAAAAAACAAGCTATTGAGTGGCCCAATTTATTATCACCTTGTCATAACAAGTTTACCCATTGAACATGTATGCGCTGGAAGTCCAAAACATAAGCAAGGTCTATAGACTATATACCAAGCCGGTGGACCGGCTGAAGGAGATAGTTACACGTCGTCCTCGCCATAAATCTTTTTTTGCCCTAAAGGATATTTCATTTTCGATTCCCTTTGGAAAGACCTTGGGTGTTATTGGAGACAACGGTGCCGGGAAAAGCACACTCCTTAAGATTTTGGCAGGGACCTTGAGCCCTACAAGTGGTGAGATAATCAAGCGTGGCCGGGTGGCGGCCCTTTTAGAGCTTGGTGCAGGTTTTCATCCGGAATTTACCGGGCGTCAGAATATCTATCTTAATGCAGCCCTCTTAGGACTGAGCCGGGAAGAGATCAGTGTGCGTGAAGAGGACATTATTGATTTTGCTGAATTGAGGCAATTTATTGACCAACCAGTCAAGACCTATTCTACGGGAATGTATGTGCGGCTGGCGTTTTCTATTGCCACTACTGTAGATCCTGATATCCTTATTATTGATGAGGCATTGAGCGTCGGAGATCAGCATTTTCAAAAAAAATGCATAGACAGAATGATGGCCTTTCGTAATAGTAAGACTATTATATTTTGCAGCCACAGCATGTACTTAATAAATGAGTTGTGCAGTCAGGCCATTTGGCTGACAGACGGAGTAATACAGAGTTATGGTATGACATCTGATGTGGTGGGGGCTTATTTGAATTATCTGGATAGCAGGGAAGGGAAAATTGATACAAAAACCGAACGATACGAGCTGAGCCCACAGGAGGCGGCTGCGCTTCCGGAGGTGATTATTCAAGACATCCGGGTCTTCGATTCTAATGGAAACATGTTGGATCGTATCGAGCAGTTCCACGAGGTTGTAATACAGATCAAAACAAAACGTCACGGCCCTTCTCTTGAGGGTCATCTCGGCATAGGGATTGTCCGACCGGACGGTCAACTTATTTTCGGGACCACTACAAAGGAGTCGGGCCTGGATCCCATATTATTCGAGGGCGAACAAATCACAGAATTCATCATCCCTTCACTTACCATTCTCCATGGGATTTACCAGATCAAAGCAGTAGTAGCTGACCGATTCACGCTTAAATATTTCAGCGAATTTGTTTCCGAGTATATAAATATCTTTTGTAAAAGACCGGAGATGGGCGTGTTCTGGATCGAGCACAAATGGCGGATTTTGAATTCCAAAAACGCGGATTCCTCGGATTGATGCTGGAAGCTCATGACCCAGTTCTTTCATCATCCCGGCACATGAAAATTTCGCCTGTATTTGGAGTCGAAAATCCTGCTAAAGCAGGATGTGGGAATGAAGCACTACGGGAAAAGCGATCGAATCATATTATTGCAACTCTGTACTTTGCTTGTATTAGGTCTTACCTATTCTCTCATCATTCCACCGTTTGAGGCCCCTGATGAGGCGGCCCATTTTGCAAGGGCATACGGCGTAGCCGAAGGACAATTTATCCTGCATGATCATCCGGCAAGACTCGTACAATTTATTAAAGAAGTCCTTGAAGAGCATCATGACGCACAATCATTGCCGATGCTCAATTTGATGAATGATCTCCTTGAGCAACAGGACAGCCGCATCCCCAACCTTGCATACAATTCATCCCTTTACTCCCCTGTCCCCTATCTTTTTCACGCTCTTGTCATCAAGATTTTGATGACTTTTGGGGATTCAAAATTAATTCTGTACACGACATTTTATCTTTGCAGGATTCTTTCCGTTTTGCTTTTCGTGAGCCTTTTCTATATAGCCACAAGAGCGTTGCCTGTCGGTGCCTGGCCTCTGTTCTGGACGGCGGTAACTCCTATGGCCCTGTCTCAGACAGGCGTTGTAAGCACTGACTTCATTGTATACGGTTCAGCCTTTGTTGTTATATGCGCCGGTATCGGGAAGTTGGACGACAGCAGATGCCTTCAGGGGTGTTTTATGGCCTCAGTTTTTTTCTTGCTGATGACAAAGGTCACCTATATCCCGCTTTTGATTATTCCGGCCTTATTCATGATGTTTGTCGGAGGTGGGGCAAGAGGTCCAAAGGTTAATGCCTTTTGGGTGGGACTGATATCCGGATTGGCCGGCAGTATCACCTGGAATTATCTTTTGACGCAATTCGGGATCTATGAAACCTCCCTTCAAATAGCAAATAGAATAAGCACCGATCACAATATAGTATTGAATCCATCCGCCCAATTTGCCTTTATTGTCCATTTCCCGCTCGAGTTCATTAAAGTTATTTTCCGCACCTTATCAACCAACGGGGGCGGCCTCTTTCATCAATTCGTCGGAGTCCTTGGGTGGCTGGACCTGCCGATCCTCTTTTTCTTTATCTATCTTTGGACCGGTGGTGCATGCGCGTCCGTCCTTGTTGCTGAAAGGCAGGGGAGTCCATCTGAGAGGGCCTCCATCATTCATGGGCTGATCTGTATGTCCGCCGCGGTATTGACCTTTGTGGCGATATGTGCGAGTGCTTACATCATATGGATGCCCGTGGGTTCGCTGACAATAAATCTACAGGGACGATACTTCCATCCCGTAGTTGCAGCCATTCTCGTTGGTGCGGTCTTGATGAGGCCGTTTAATCTGAACCCTCGCTTTGAGACCAGAGCGGGTTTCGGTCTGCTCTTTGCCTCTGTATTGATAAACCTGGTGGCCGTACATTCGGTTTTTCATAGATACGGAGTTTGGTGGAGCGGATAGGATGACATATTCACCCGGACAGTCACCGATCATAAAAGATGTCTTGAGCCTAGTTGTGACCTACCAGGGTGAAGAGACGATCCGGAAATTGATCGAATCGTGTCTTTTTGAGACAGGACATCCTGTTTCCAGAATACTTGTAATTGACAATGATTCTCCGGACGATACTGTGAACAGGCTTCAAAGCTATAGAAACGGTTTGTTGAGTGTACTCGAAATGCCAAGAAATGTCGGGGTTGCCGCTGCCTATAATCTGGGCTTGGAGAGGGCGCTTGATCTGGGGGTACCCTGGCTCTTCATTCTCGATCAGGACAGCGTCTGCGGAAAAGGATTGCTGGCACAATTGCTTAAAACTGGCTCATGCCTTAAGGAAGAGGGAAGCAGGGTCGGTGCCGTATGTCCCGTGGTAAAGAGTATAAAGTTTCCTGACATCATCCATCTACCCTACATTTGGGATTCGCGCGGCTTCAGACCGGTCGAGGTCTCCAGGACTTCAGGCGATATATTGGTCCGAATCGATTCATGTCTGACTTCAGGTACACTTTATAATGTTGAGGCTTTGAGGTCTGTCCAAGGATTCAGGGAAGACTATTTCATTGATTTCGTTGATCACGAATGTCACATGCGCCTGAGACGACACGGGTGGGAAATTTGGTGGGATCGGAGATGTGAATTGTTTCATAGGCTTGGAAGGATCCAGAAACAAACGGAGCAGGGTCTTTGGGTTGAACATAATCCAGAACGTTATTACTATATGGCGAGAAATATGCTGAACGGCCATTGGCATTTGGGCGGATGGTGGGCATCCGTCTCTTTTTTGCAGGGTATGTTAAGACATATGGTGAGTATACTGCGCTACGGGGAGCAGCCTGGGAAGAGCTATTACTATATTCTGAGGGGGATCTTGGATGCGCTTTTGGGACATCTTGGGCCATTCGATTCAAAGTCTTGATTATGGCGTCCTTCTACCTGCCATGGCCAAAACCCCCCTCTTTATCGGTGAACGATTGGCCAAGATTAGGGGGACTTTTAATTTTTTTTTGGATTATGATTGGCGATCTGTGGCCGTGGGGCATCGATTCGTCCGTAGCGGAACATATCAGGCTATGAATTTGCTTTCCCCGGGTTCCGGCAGGTTGAGTAACATGGTGGCCACTCTTCATCGTTTTATCCATTATTCCAGGGAAGAGTGGGAGGCCTGTCTTCTTTCAGGGAAATACATACAGACTATTTTTAGACAAAGCACCTTTGAGGGACTTGATAAGCTTCTGGATTATCAAAAATATGGCCGAGGCATTGTCCTTCTCACCTGTCATTTCGACAGTTTTGTAATGGGCATCATACTTCTGGGTATGGCCGGCCTTCGCGTCAATGCCGTAAGTTCTTCTGTGGTTGAGGATCCCCGCGTGCATGCTTCCGTGCAGAAATTTTACTACGATAAATATCGTAACATGGAAAAGTTTATGAACAGAGGGAAGGTGGTTCATTTTGAAAAGGACCTTCGTTTTTTCTATAGTGCGCTTGAAAAGGGGGAGGCGGTAGTCATCCTTGCGGACGTCCCTGCTGCATCGAAGAAAACCGAGGTGATTGTTCCTTTCTTGGGCGATACAAGGCGAATGGCTCCCGGCGCATGGCGGATAGCAAAAAAGACGGACAGTGTCCTTGGTGCCTTTGTTTGTCTCCATGACAAACCGGGCGAATATCGTGTTCTCTGTTATCTTGCCGGAGATCAGAGATCGTCTGATCCCGCAGTAGAAATGACGCCTATCTATAAGTTTTTGGACCAGCAGATAAGGCTTCATCCTGAGCGATGGTGGGCCTCTGAACTCCTGCTTCAGTATGAAAGCGCATGAAAGTTCCGTTCTGGTGTATTTGCCAGGATATGTCCGGCGTTACTTTTTCGCAGGAAGAGCGTCTGGCAAAAAAGATGGGTATGCCGCCCTGGAAAACGGGAGAGATAGCTGCTTCAATACCTGCCGCGCCTTGGGCCGCGAAGATGAAATCGGAAAATATCGGCCTCATATTTGATCAGGAGTTTTGGTATGGCCCTGAACTTTGGACACAGTGGTTACACGCACTGGAAGGGGAAGGAAACGGCGGTATCATAAATGTACCAGTTGGGAATCAGGACCCTTCGTGGCGTAAATTTCTTGCACCTCAACCTTATCTTACACTTAATGGACTTGAAAAGGCATCGAACAAAAAAGGGGGGGAACGCTGGGTCACTAGGCCTTGTTTCAAACCAGAGGGTTTCATGGTGGCAGTGGTTCCACTGTCTTTTCTGACATCTCTGCCTTCTGAATTAAGCCTTGGAGGACTTCCGGAATACTGGGCCCGAAAAGCAGAAAAGGTTCGTATATTCTGTGAAGGCTGGCTTCATGCTTTCAATGATGTGAGAGAAGCGGGAAGCCGTGAAGACCTTTTGGCCATGTGTAAATGGGAGGGCAGAGTTCTTGAATTAGGTTGCGGGCGAGGCCTTATGGGCAAGGTATGCAAGAAAGTGTTTCCAGAAGTAGAGTGGATCGGAGTGGATTTCCATCTACCGGTTTTGAAAGAGGCCCGCATATGGATGGATGCAGCCGTCCAGGCGGATGTGCAAAGCGGGCTCCCCTTTGCCGAGTCTGTGCGTTTTGACCGAATCGTATGTGCTGACCTTCTGGAACATCTCCCGTATCCGTGGGAGACACTAGGACTTCTTCGCAGTAAAATCCGGCCGGATGGGCTTCTGGTGGCATCTGTTCCTAATATAGGGCATTGGTCGGTGGTTGAAGATCTTCTTATGGGCCGTTTTGATGAAACCCCGGCCGGCATTTTGTGTGTATCCCATCTTCGCTTCGGCACCAAAAAGAGCTGGCAACGTTGGCTTCAGGACAACGGCTGGCATTCGTATATATGGGAAGAGGAAAGGCTGCCGGTTCCTTCCGATTGGGTTGTGCCATATCACATTCTTCAGGAGAGATGTGATATGGAAAGTTTGGAAACCATACGATACAGGGTAATAGCCCGGCCAGTATAAACAGCTCATGGTTACGGCTATTATCGTAAATTTTTATTCCGCACACTATGTCGCCAGGGCGGTGAATTCATTGCTTTCATCTGAAGACCGGGGAAAACCGGATATCTGGGTGGTTGATAATAGTGAAGACGCTACCGAGGCGGATTTACTTAAAAACGGACTTGGCGGTGCTTGCAAGGTTGTCGTTAATTCTGAAAACGTCGGTTTCGGTGCCGCCTGCAACCAAGTTTTTGAGCAGACAGAGAGCGAATGGATATTGCTATTGAATCCGGATGCCTACCTGGAAAAGGGCGCCTTGGAGGCCTTGTGCTCTTTCATGGATAAGTATCCCGAGGTAGGTGCCGCTGGACCCCTTATTTATTGGGATGAAGGCCGTAAATTTCTGCTTCCTCCCAGCCCGTCTCCAAGTCCGTGGCATTATCTGCTGACCTCCCCAGATGACCCTGTTCGAACCAATCTGGCCTGGTTGAACAGCTTGTGGTGGCGGCATCAATCGCTAAGTGTTTGGCAGGCGGCAGGGCCCAAGAGGCAACGAAATCTCTCCGGTGGCCATGTTCTATTACGCCGCACTGCAGTAAACAAGGCCGGTGGCCTTTTTGACACCCGTTTTTTTCTATATTATGAAGACACCGACCTTTTTTTAAGGATTAGACGTATCGGCTTTGATCTGTTCGTGGTCCCGGAAGCAGTGGCGGTACATCAATTCAGCGGCTGTGCACGACACAAAGAGGAATGGAAGCGGGAGGAAATGGCCAGATCCGGTATTCTCTTCATGGAGAAGCATTATGGAGGCCATTTGGCATACAGGCTGGCCAAGAAGCGCAAGCCAGGGCCTGGTCGCATACTGAGCGTGCCGGTGATCACCGACCTGGGCAGGCCACAGTCCCCGCCGGTGTTTTCAGTACCGAAAAACTGGAATTCGGGCTGGCTTCTCGAGTGGAGTCCGAATCCCTTCATGTTTCCTGCAGCGGGATATCTGGGTAAGGGTGACAAGGCCGTCTTTCCACGGGAAGCCTGGGCGATTTTGCCGGCCGGCAAGCAATTCGTACGCCTGGGGTCCAGCCGTAAATTCTTGCTCTCACGGAAGATCTGGCAATGGGAGAAGAAATGAGCACGCCGGAACTGCCTCAACCCTTTGGCTTTTACCACATCCTTACCGGCACTGATGACCTTCACTTTGGCTACTGGCCTAAAGAAGAACCCAGCCTTTCCCTGTGCCGGGCCCAACAGGCCCTTACAGCCCTTTTGTTTGAGCTGTTTCCGCAGCCACCGGCACGCATTCTGGATGTGGGTTGTGGTCTGGGGGCTACTGCTGGCGATCTTTCGGCAAGAGGCTATGAAGTGTCAGCCATTACCCCATCACACGAATTGATTGCTTTTGCGGAGCAACACTATCCCGGGCCAAGGTATTTGTCGTGCGGCTTCCTGGAGGACCACCAGCTTCTAGACATCCCACAGTTCTATGACCTGATCCTTTTTCAGGAATCCCTGCAGTATTTTCCGCAACTGCTACCGGTTTTTCAAAAGGCTAAAAAGATCCTCGCACCTCAAGGGAGAATAGTCCTTTGTGATGAAGTGTCCTATAGTCCACGGACCTCAGAGAAATCCGCAGTTCATTCTGCCGGGGAAATCGAACGCTGCCTGGGAGAGGCAGGATTTTACATTCGTCGTCATAAGCGCATCGGCCCTCAAGTGATAAAGACTTGCCGGGAGATTTTGGGGCTCTTTGAAGACAAAAGAGAGTTGTTAATCAGGACATTCGGAGACAACGCAAAGGATCTTGTAGACCACTATACCCAGGGTTGGAAGAAGCAGTTCGACTGGTATAGTAGGGGGTGTTTCGGCTACGAAGTTTGGGATGTAAGACCCGATCGCTTTACTCTCCGCCCTTACATGCCCGGAGATGAAGAGGCCATCTTGAAGATGTTTCAACAGATCTTTGGCATACAAAGATCTATGGAGCACTGGCAGTGGAAGTTTTTGCACGATCCCTTTGGTGGACCTTTGATAATAACGGTATGGAATGGCGAAGAACTGGTCAGCCACTATAGTGCCTATCCAGTGCCTCTCTGGATGGGTGACCAGATGACCCTTATTCAACAGGTGGGGGATACAATGACATATCCGTCCTACCGCGGGGTGGGGAGGGGGCCTACAAGCCTTCTGGCCAGGGCGGTGCGCCTTTTCCACCGCCTGTACTGCGAAGGACAGATCCCGTTTTTCTATGGTTTTAACACTGGGAAAATCCAGAAATTCGGCAGGATGTTCCTTAAATATATTCCGGTGACACCGGTCTATGAATGGATACTCGATAGCGTATCCCTGGAAATGCTGTTAAAACATGACATATGGCGTTTCAGACTCTTGGGCTTTACGACAAAAGCCGTCAAAGAGACCAGCAGCTGGGCTGATGACTTCTTCGAAAAGGTACGTGGTGATTACAGGTGGCTTGTGGCTCGCAATGCCTCATATCTGAAATGGCGCTATCTGAATCATCCTGATTATGATTACAAGCTAATTCTGGTCCGCCGGTGGGGCCATCCTGTCGGATGGTGGCTCTGTCGCATTGAAGGCAACACACTCTTGATCGGTGACGCACTCTTTGATCCCAAGGTTACGTATGCTCCACAAGCGGGATTAGTCTCATTGCTCCGGCTGATCCGCAAGCAGGGCCTTGAAATCACGGAAGTCCGGGGTTGGTTTTCCAGACATCCAGAGTGGTGGATGAAGCGGCTATATGAGCTGGGCTTCAGGGACCAAAGGGAGCATCAGAATCTGGATCTATGCTTTACAACCTTTTCCGGGGATCTGTCTCCTGAAGAATTTTCTGAAATGATGTATTTTACACACGGCGATAGCGATTTGTTTTAGGATTTGTTCACAGCGGCTCAATAACTAAAATCGACCATGTTGGAAGAGCAGAGTTTTATACCTTATTCAACCAGTGATATTCCTTCAGGACCTTATCTGGTATTTGCTCCTCATCCTGATGATGAAACATTTGGTATGGGGGGGACAATCGCCAGGGCGACTCGTGCAGGTACAGCTGTTTATGTGGTTTTTTTGACCGACGGGCAACAGGCAGGTGATGCCGGGACCCGAAGACATGAAGCCCAAGAAGCGGGCAAGATCCTTGGGCTAACAAACATCTATTTTTGGGGATTGCCGGATCGCGAACTTCACAGGATAACCGGTATGGAGTCACGCCTGGACGTAGTCCTTGAAAGCGTGAAGCCCAAAGTCGTCTTTCTCCCGGCGCTGCAGGAATTTCATCCTGACCACAGGGCCGCTAGTTATATGTTTTGGAAGGCCCTTAAGGAACTGAATTTTTCCGGCGAGCTTTGGACTTACGAAATTACGCGACAAGGCGAGGTTAACCGCCTGGTTGATATTACGCCTGTGGTTTCCAGAAAGATCGAGGCGATCCGATGCTACTCCAGTCAAATCAATCAGAATAACTATGAGGCCGTTGTACTCGGTTTGAATATTGCCAGATCATACACGCTTGGCCCGGAGGTAACGCATGCAGAGGGCTTTCGGCAAGTAGAGAACTGGAAGACCAGCAGGCCATTTACGGAGTACATGCACACGGTCCGGCACTACAGTTATGGTTTTAGGCAATCCGGAAATTCTTTGGTTTCAATTATCGTCCGCACCAAAGATAGACCCCAACTCTTGAAGGAGGCCCTTGAGAGCATAGCCGCACAGACATATTCACCTGTAGAAATCGTAGTAGTCAACGACGGAGAAGAAGATGTTTCATCACTGGTGGATTCCTTCGCCGCCACCTTTGAGAATATCAAGTTCATCCGGAATCCGGAGGGCCGCGGCCGTGCCGCTGCCGCCAATCAGGGCCTTCAGGCCGCAAAAGGAAACTGGATCGGATTCCTTGATGACGACGATGTGCTTGAACCTTCCGGCCTGGAAAATTTAATTACTTATGCCGCAGAGAGGGATGCAGGCGTAGTTTATGGGCAGGTATTGAGAGAACACTATCTTTTCGACGGCACCAGAGATCCTGATAGAGAGGACTATCTTTATGACGGTGTCTTTGACCGGAATCGCCTGCTTGTGGGTAATTACATTCCGTTTAACGCCTTTCTTTTCAAGCGGGAAGTCCTGATACGGTGCGGACCCATTGCTGAAGATCTTTCCCTTTATGAAGACTGGGATTTGCTTCTTCGCCTGGCCGCTGATCATGAATTTTTATATGTCCCTGTATTAGTCGCGCGCTACAGGTGTTTCGGCACATCTACCGCAGAGGGCACCCGCTTTTCCGCGGAGGAGAGTGTATCGGCTGAAAATGCCGTCCGGGAGCGCTGGTGCTCAAGGCTGGATCCGGAGCTTTTTAAGGCCTTCCGGCGTTATATGGATAAAGTGACGGCTGATCGTGCTACTAATCATCAGTTCAGCAACAGGAAATCATCTACCTCCGGCCCCACGAGTGATCTAGAGAAAACAGAAAACGAGCGGAGATTACTTGGGGAAACAGTTGAGTCAGTGACGGCGGAAAGGGATTTCTGGCAGGCACAGGTAGGCCTTATGGAGACATCAATCTCATGGAGAATCACCAGACCGCTCCGCTGGCTCAGGGCCTTTCAGCGCAGGGGGACAAAAGCCTCTTTTGCCGCTGAGTCCGCATCGTTTCCTGTCCCGGAATCGAAGGGCGCGGAAGATACTTTACCCGGATTTAAAAGACTACTCGAGCCGAACACAGAGAGTGTAATACGCGATATTTCTCCAAATGACCAGATGTTTCACAATGATGAGGGATCCCATTATCTGAGCGTGGGCCAGTCAGCGCTTAATTGCATTAAAATCGCTATGCTGGCTGCCGGAAAAGACGGTATGGATATTCAAACCATACTGGACCTTCCGTGTGGACACGGCAGGGTGCTTCGGACTCTCAGGTCTGCTTTTCCCCATGCCCAAATCACGGCCTGTGATCTGTTGCGTGACGGGGTCGATTTTTGTGCAAACACCTTTAATGCGATTCCGGTATATTCAACGGAAGACCCTGATCTGATACCCATAGAAGGCGGCTTTGACCTTATCTGGTGTGGATCTCTGCTCACACACCTCACAGGTGACCGTTGGACCGGTTTTCTCGATTTTTTCAATTCGCATCTCAATCCGGAAGGTGTTTTAGTCTTTTCCGTCCATGGCCCTTCCTGCGTCTATGCGATTCGTGAAGGTCGCGTATCTTACGGGCTGGAGCAGGGTCAATTGACAAAACTGTTGGAGGATTACGACCAATTTGGTTTCGGATATGTAGACTATGTCAACACAATGGGTTACGGGATCTCCGTTTCTTCACCTTCCTGGGTACTTTCCAGGCTGGAAACTTTGTCTGATCTTCGTCTGGTAGAATACATGGAAATGGCATGGGATGAGTACCATGACGTCATCGCCTGCATGAAGGATCCTCCGGCAGCACGCATTGAGCGAGCCCTGGGAAATTAATGGTGTAATACCGACATACAAAAGTTTAGACGGACGACTATCAGGGTTACTGCCAAATGCGCCCCAGGGTTCTATTGCAGCCGGAGGAGTTCGTTTATACTATTGACCCTTGTTTTCTGCAGGCATTACATTATTCTGCTCCAGCAATAATACAGCCAATTTTATTTATAAGGCCTGAAATATATGTCCGAAAGCAATACCAAAACAGCGATTACTATTGTCATTCCTGCTTACAATCACGAGCTTTACATACGAGACTCCATAGAAAGCATAAAAAATCAGTCTTTTCCCGACTGGGAACTTATTGTCATTGATGATGGATCAACTGATAATACCGGAGAGATTGCAGACGAATATTCCCAAGATAAAAGGATACAGATAATACATCAGGAAAACCGGGGCCTGAGTGCCTCGCTCAACCGGGGCCTGAAGTTGGCCGGGGGGCGTTATTTTGGTTTTCTTCCCTCAGACGACGCATTTTATACTGAAAAGCTGGATTTACAGCTGGAATGGCTGGAGGCGAGACCGGATCTGGCCGCGGTTGCCACTCACCAGACACTTATTGATCACGAAGGCCGTACCATAAGCGATCACCCTTTAGTGGACTGGTTCAATGCCAGACCAGAGGGCCGTGAAGACTTTA
Organism: Deltaproteobacteria bacterium; assembly: GCA_011042225.1. GTDB lineage: Bacteria > Desulfobacterota > Dissulfuribacteria > Dissulfuribacterales > UBA3076 > UBA3076. The sequence goes on from DQXT01000122.1 coordinate 21,670, forward strand.
TTCTGGGGCTTCTTGAACGCAACTTTATATCCGCGCCCTCTGTCCTTATGAGAACCGACGTGCTCAGAAAAATCGGGGGCTTTGATACTGAATGCGTCTATATGCAGGATTATGATCTGTGGTTTCGATTGCTCAAAGAGCACAATATGATGATGCTTCAGAGACCTCTGGTATATTACCGGTGGCATGGTAAAAACCTTACCCGGAAGGCCACCCCTCAGTCAGAGGAAGAAAGGGCAAGGGTATTATACAAGGCTGCAGTCTCTTTAGAGCCCAAAGATATATTTCCTTACCTGTCAGAAAGTCCTCGACCGGAAATTGTGGCGGGATGCCGTTCACTTCTGAACGAGCGCCTTTACCGAAACCGTTCTTTGAACATAGAGGAATTACAGGCCGTATTCGACAATAAATTCAGGTCGCTTTTTGAACGGATCCAGGCTCGATCCCCAGAGGCCGACGGCGTCCTCTATCCTTTCATACCTAAAAGTGGCATTACATTCACACCTATGAATATAATGCTGGAGGTCCCATCGCTTGATAAAGGAGGCCTTGAACAAGTCGTCCATGACCTTGCCCTGGGGCTTCAAAAAAAGGGGAATCGTGCGGTGGTAGTGTGCACCGAGAGAGGGGGTAAAATAGCGGAAAGGCTGAAATGCCAGGGCATAGATATAGAAATTTTGCCTGCCACGCACAAGGAGGAGGCATACAGGGAAATTCTATCTCGTTATGAAGTGGACATAGTCAACACCCACTACTCCTTTTTCGGGGCAAGGCTGGCGGCCGAAGCCGGTCTGCCCGTGGTAAGCGTGATTCACAATATCTATGCGTGGCTGGATGATAATATCCTGGGTGCGTTTCGTACGGTAGATCCTTTTATCAGTCACTACATAGCGGTATCTGATGATGTGGCAGGTTTTATGGCCCACAGATTCAGGGTGAAGAAAGAGCGCATAACAACTGTTCCCAACGGCCTGGACGTCGATGCATGGCAGGCCCGCAAAGAACACACATCGGCTCAAGATCGGGAGGCCTTTGGTTTTTCTCCCGCCGACTATGTCTTTTTGACGGTCGCGGCCATAAACAGGACAAAGGGACAGGACAGGATCATAAAGATATTCCCGGAGCTTCTTGAACATTGCCCTGATGTAAAGGCGTTATTTCTGGGCCAGGTGGTAGACCGTCAATTTCACAGATACCTGTTGCATCTGGTCCATAAAAATGGATTAGAAGACAAAATCATTTTTGCGCCTCATGCCCCTGATGCAGCACCGTTTTACAAGATGGCGGATGCCTTTGTATTGCCGTCTGTGGTGGAGGGGTGGAGTATGGCAATGATGGAGGCCATGTTTTTTGGTCTGCCCCTCATTATGAGTGCCGTAGGCGGGGCACGGACTGCGGTCGGCAATAATAGTTTGGGCATCTTAGTCCGTCCGCCGTATGGCGACTTGGACAGTCTAGAACCTCATTACCAGGAACGTTACACTATGATGGCCGGGGATCCTACACTCCCTGAGTTACTTAAGGCCATGAATCACTTCTGCAAACAACGTGATAAGTGGAAAAAGACCGGGGCATTAGGAGTCAGTGAAGTCATTAATAATTACAGTCTATCGCGCACTGTCACATCCTATGAAAGGATCTGCTGGTCACTCATTGCATGCTCGAAATCGCATTTTTTGGAGCAGGCACAAAAACAAATTGCAGAAGAAAAACGCAAAAGCTCAGAACTAAGAAAAGCCTTAAATGCTTCCCAGTCTATGATAGGACGTCTCGTTGATTATACTCATATTAGTAGCCAATTGCGGGAACATGAATCAAGTATATCGATCTTGAGAGCTGAAAAGGATCAACTCGCGAGAGATCTCCATGCATGGGAATCTCTTGTTCAGACTATTTATGACTCCAAAGCCTGGGGTTTCATCTCTGCTTACAGAAAAATGCGCCAGGGCCTGAGTCGA
>DQXT01000085.1 GCA_011042225.1 Deltaproteobacteria bacterium
ATCCAGGCCGATGTCTTCTTCCAGATCAATACCGCAAGGAACGAGGGTTGCCGCCACTCCCAGCAAGCCGATCACAAAGCCCGTGATTAATGCCTTAGACAGACGTGACATCCTCTTTTATACCCAGGTTGAGCGGTTCAGCGTTCACGGTTCCAGGTTGAAAAGCCCTAACGGGTTCATACCAAAAGGATAATGCCTTAATTGAGGGCATAAGTATGTTTCGCCCAACAGGTGAAAGAAGCAAATAGACGAATTATTTAATAATCTATTGAATGTCAAGTACTTACAACCTTTGGACCCTGAACCCTGAACCGATTACTAGTTATAGATTGATGTTGTAACGGGCAATCTTGTTAAGCAGGCCCTGGCGTGTCAAGCCAAGCATCCGGGCTGCCTTAGAACGGTTGCCTCGTGTCTTCTGTAGAGTTTCAAGGACGATTCGTTGCTCGATTCGCTCGGTCACTTCCTTTAATGTCCCATCAGCCTCCGGTATCAAAATACCCTTTTCCGATAATGCCTTGATTTTCTCTGAAAGGTGCTCTTCAGTGATCTCTCGCTCTTTTCCTGCCAGGGTCACGGCCCTCTCGATCTCGTTCTCAAGCTCCCGCACATTGCCCGGCCAATCGAACTGTGAGAGAAGATCTATTGAATGAAGCGTTAATCTGACAGCAGGCCTTTTTAGCTTCTTGGTATACTTTTTTAGAAAGTGAGCGGCTAACAGGGGAATGTCCTCTCTTCTTTCCCGTAGAGGCGGAAGCGTAACAGGGAATACGCTGATACGGTAAAAAAGATCCTCGCGGAAGTTCCCCTTTTTCACCTCTTCTTCAAGATTGCGATTCGTGGAAGCAATAAGCCTCACATTTATATTGATCTGCCGGCTGCCGCCAACCGGCCTTAACTGCCCTTCCTGAAGGACCCTGAGCAGTTTGACCTGCATGGTAGATGACATTTCTCCAATCTCGTCAAGAAAGACAGTCCCTCCGTCAGCCTGTTCAAAAAGACCTTTCTTGTCTGCAATAGCACCGGTGAAGGCGCCCTTGACATGACCAAAAAGCTCGCTTTCCAAGAGATTTTCGGACAATGCGCCACAGTTTTCCACTACAAAGGGCTTGTCCTTCAATGGACCATTATAATGGATGACCCTGGCAACGAGTTCTTTCCCGGTCCCTGTCTCTCCCTGGATCAGCACAGAGGTTGTTGTATCAATAACCTTGTCAATAAGGGCAAATACCAAGCGCATTGCAGGGCTTGAACCAATGACCCCCTGGAGGTTGAAACGCTCCTGCACTTCCGACTTGAGTATACGATTTTCCTGCTCAAGAGAGATGGCATATTGCTTGAGTTCTCCATAAAGTCGTGCATTCTCAATAGAGATTGCAACCGTTCCCGAAAGGATCTCCAGCAACCTTGCTTCCTTATCTGTGAACTCTCCTTCAAGCTTGTTTAATGCATAGAGGACTCCTAACAATCCCTTACGGGTCCGCAATGGTACACAGATCATGGACTTGGTGACAAAGTCTTCCTTGTGATTGAGTCCTTTATAGAATCGGTTATCCTTGGATACATCAGGAATGATGACCGGCCGATTCTCCCGTAACACCCAACCGGCCACACCCAGATGGTCCGGAAACCGCATCTTTTGCATCTTCAAATAATCTCTATCTTTTTCCTTTTCCACGGTCCGGATGAAATAGAACTCGTTCCTCTCCGCATCATGGAGAGCTATGGATGCGCCTTCTATATGGAAAACCGTCTTGATCTTGTCCATGATACTCCGGAGCATCTCATCCAGATCACGTATGGCATGAATCGATGTAGATGTCTCATATAATAGACCGAGTTCTTCCTTAGTGAACGAGTCCTTTTGCCTTATTTCTACCATCCGGTCTCTCCAGTCAGTTGTAATTAAAGAATCAATACTTAAAAAAATATAGTGTCAACTGACTTTACATCATATCTATAAAATGTATATCAGCTTGGCAATAAATATTACACTTTTTTATTTTGCAACGTATTTTGGGAGGCAAATTCCAATTAAATTATATTGGTAAATCAATAACTTAAATATTTTAATCCAGAACATCTCCCGTCATTCTCTGATCTGGCACAATATTCGCTCAATAGTATTCTAAGAAATCCAAAAAAGGAGGTGATCGAGGCAGAAAAGGAGAAGAAGTTGACTCTGTCAATTATGTTCCAGAAGTAAACATGAAAAAGGGTGATAACAACATCAGCACTTGCCGCACATTGCAAAGGCTGACAAAGCCTTGTTTGTGACACATCAAGGCCATGCTCAAGCAAGAACTGAGGAGGAGAATGGATTTATGGCTCAAGAAAAACCTGAAAGCCCTCTGGCGAAGGTGCAAGAGGGCAAAGACGCAAATGAGAGGACACTACTTACATTATCTAACGTAGTTGGAGTTGGCATTGGTTATAAAGAAGTACATGCCAAGGAAACCAAGGAACTGTGCATAAATATTTATGTAGAAAAAAAGATCGCCAAGAACAAGCTGCCAGCCGAGCAACTGGTCCCTGAGACACTTCTTGTCCCGGAGACTTCTGAGGAGATCAAGACGGATGTACGTGAAGTGGGACGTATTGAAGCGCTTACGTTCGCCAATAGAATCCGACCTGTCAGGCCGGGTTACAGTATCGGCCACTTCAACATCACTGCAGGGACGATTGGATGTCTCGTAAGAGATGCGTGCTATCCCTATCACATCTATATCCTGAGCAACAATCATGTGCTTGCCGACTGCAATGCTGCCGTTATCGGTGATCCAATCATGCAACCGGGCCGTTTCGATGGAGGAATGTTGCCTGGAGATATGGTGGCACGCCTGTCACACTTTATCTCCATCCGGTTCGGCAGTCCAGACCATTACAATCTAGTCGATGCAGCTCTGGCACAGCCCACGGATCATCGCAATATGATCGCCTCAGTCGTGGGCTTAGGTATGCCTAGAGGCACAGTTGAGGCCATATTAGGTATGGATGTTGTGAAGAGTGGACGGACAACCCAGACCACCGCTGGCAAGGTGATTGGAATCGACGCCACTGTCGCTGTCGGATACGGATCCGCTGGAACTGCCTATTTCCGAAATCAAATCATGACTACCAATATGTCCAAAGGTGGCGATTCGGGCTCGTTGTTGATGAGCCGAACGGATCGAGAGGCCACTGGATTGCTGTTTGCAGGCTCAAGCAAAGTTACCGTGCATAACAACATTGCCAACGTGCTAATGGCACTAGGTGTTGAGATTGTGACAGCTTAAAGCCAAATTCACCAAATACAAAGGAGATGAAAGATATGAGTCAGTTAAGCCAATTACATGAAAGTATTATCCGCGAGATTATCGAAGAACGAAATCAGGAGATGGCGCAGCGGATTGCTGAGAAGCGAAAAGAGGCGAAGATTGCAGAAGAGCAATATCAAGCAGAGATTAAGTCTATTGAGGCTGCGGGTCTGAACATTTCGAATCTCAATGCTCTTGACCTCGAGCTCAGCGCAAAGGCAGAGGAGGAACTGCAGTCCATCGAAGCCCAGATGTATAGCGAATCACAGGAATCTATTAGGATTGCGGATGATCTCGATGTGGAAAAAACATTATTGCCGCAGGATGCCTACGTTCTGACGCCTATTTGGGTTGGCGCATTTTCAGATGACGATGTCCAGGATAAGCTCACCGCCGCGTCTTTGATAACAACACAGACCTTACTCGCCGGCGGAGGCTGCAAGGATTTCTACAACTGGGCCAAAGGCGCCGGCTCCGGCATTGCCGGTACGGGAGTAGGCAAAATTCAGTCATGGGTTTACTTTGGTTTCTGGTTCAAGCCTCCGACCAGCCGCTTCTATACTGTCCGTCCCTTCTTTCGCTTTCGTGGATATTACATCGTCAGGGCTAACGACCGCTGGTATAATTCCAAATTCGCTCGGGTGACGGTCTCAGCCTGGACGAACGTCAAACAGTACAACTGGAAAGGCTGGAACCATGTCGATGTGCTCAATGTTGGTGGCGACAACATCAATATAAACCCGAGGTTTGATGCGGACCGTTACACGCACAATAGTTTCCTGCTAGGCGGAGGAGATTGGGCGTGGATCTCATGCGTAATTGGTCTCTATGCCTATGCGAGAGGCAGTGGATCATATGCGAAAAATGACTTCTCCACAGGCAATGCCAATTACCTCTGTGTTCCTCATTGTTACGTTTACTAAGACGGAGATCAAAAAGGGCGACCTCTGAAGAGGTCGCCCTTTTTTGCGGACGAGGACTGTAAGCTGCGGGATTCCACAGCCCAACTGTCAGACAAGGTCTACAGGTATCTTGACAGAACTGATAATATCGACAAAATCAAAAGATGGAGTACAGGCAGAGGGAGTGTGTCATGGAAGCAGATCTGCAGGCAATTGAAAACATGCGAGCGCAATATGAGTCCCGCCTCATGGCAATAAAAGGTGTGGTGTCAGTCAGCACCGGGATTGGCAAAACAGGAAAGCCATGCCTCAAGATCGGGACATCCGTGCCCGTGGAGCAGGTCCGAACAAAACTGCCTGAGGACCTCTTTCAAGTGGAAGTAGAGTTGGAGTATCTTGGAGAAATCCGGGCGCAATGACCATCAGGCAGACATGATGAAGGTATAGGCAACTACGGGGGGCCGGCAGGAAATGCCTCCGTTTTATTATTCATGGCTTCGAATATCTTGTTGATGCATATTATAAAGTGTTTGTTATGGACCCTTAGAGGCCTTCATGCAGTCATCAAGCAGCAGAAGTCTTTCGTTCCAGATCCCGGTCTTGCCGGTTATGCACACTTCCCTGCTTTGTTCATCAAAAAAACTCAAGTCTATTTTTAGAGCCATTTCTACCAACTGGTCTTTCATGTACTCGGCCCATTCGATGATTACTACGTTTTTTCCATCAAGATAGTCCTCAAGACCTGTCTCTGTGATGTCTGCATGAAGACCAAGCCTGTATAGATCCGCATGAACTAAAGGCAGGCGACCGTTCAGGTGCTCGTGGATTATTGCAAAGGAAGGACTTGTCACCGTCTTTTTTTCTATTCCGAGGCCGGAGGCTATTGCCTTTGTCAGACTTGTTTTCCCGGCTCCCAGGTCCCCTGATAAGAGGAGGAGGCTGCCCGGTTCAAGCACCTTTGACAGGCAAACGCCCAGGGCGTCAGTGGCCTGTAAACCCTTGAGCATATATCGTAGTTTCACAGTATGAGCCTTCGCCTGATAAGCACAATGGCAACCCAGGCGCAGAAAACGGACAGGACAGCTATCACGAGCGCATGAATAAACCAGTCAGGGCCGATTCGACCATAACAGAGCATACGGGAGAGGTTGACCGCATGGGTCAATGGCAATGCCAGTGAGATTTTTTGTACAACAGGATCCATGGCGCTTATGGAGAAAAAGATGCCTGAGAACAGGAACAGCGGTGTTATGAAGAGTGAAGTAAAATAATTGAAGAATTCGTAATCGCTGGCCAGGGCAGTCATTATCAGCCCCAGAGAGGCAAACAAGATTCCTTCCAGAAAGAGTACGGGGATAAGGGCCAATATCCACGGAGAGGGAATCAGGCCGAAAAGCGGTAAGGCGGCAAGCATTATAAGGCCCGAGATGATACCCTTGGTTGCCGCCCAGACAATCTCTCCCAGCGCGAGTTCTTCAACGCTCACAGGGGTCATGAGTATGGCCTCGTAAGTCCTTTGGGTAGTGAGTCTGGTGTAGGAGCCATACATGGTCTCAAAAGAACCGCTGTACATGACTGCCGAAGCCACCAGGCCAGGACCTATAAATTGAAGGTAGGTGACTCCCTCTATTTGAGGTATTTGTCTCCCAAGGCCGAAACCCAGGGCCAAAAGGAAAAGAAATGGCTGGCCCAGGTTTCCTATCAGGCTTGCCTGGAGATGCTTTCGCCACACCCTGGCATTTCTCAGCCATACCTTATAAAAAAGCAGCCACATCAGTTTTCTCTCAGAGTCCTTCCTGTCAGTTTTAAGAACAGGTCTTCCAGATTTGCCGGTCGTTTACTGACGTGACGAAGGGTAATAGCCATGGTATCAAGCTCAGTGCATGGTTCACGTACATATATGAAAAATCTGTCTGCTATTTTCTCGACATTCACTTTGCATGAACGAAGGGCTTCTTTAAGGGCGGTAAGATTTTTCGGGCTGTCCACTACCTCAAACACCTCTGATCCTATCAAGTCCGCCACCATTTTTTTGGGGTCCCCTTGCGCAACTATTTCTCCTTCATCCAATATCAAAACCCTGTTGGCCAAGCGGGATACTTCCTCCATATAGTGGCTGGTAAGGAGCATGGTAGTGCCTTGAGATATCAGGTCTTGAAGTCGCTCCCAAATAAGATGTCTTGCCTGGGGATCAAGACCTATAGTAGGTTCATCAAGGATTAGCAATTCAGGATTGTTTATCAAGGCCCTTGATAAAAGAAGGCGCCTGCGCTGGCCGCCTGAAAGATGTTGGATGATCTCATTGCTTCGATTTTTCAGTGCAAAGAAATCAAGAAGATCATCTGCTCGCTTTCCGGCTACAGAGCGTTCTATTCCAAAATATGAGGCATAGACAAGAAGGTTTTCATATACGGTCAGATCCGGGTCCAGGTTATCCCCCTGAGATACCACACCTATCCTCAATTTTACCTGTCTCAACCGTTCCGGTATGGATTCACCAAAGACGGTGATTTTACCTGAGGTGTAACGGACGAGGCCAAGAAGCATATATATGGTGGTAGTCTTTCCCGCACCGTTAGGACCGAGTAATCCAAGACACTCCTCGGGGTATATGCAGAGATCTAGATCCTTGACCGCCATCCTGTCTCCGAATCGCTTCGTGAGACTTCGGATTTCTACAAGGGGGTTTTTGGCTGCCAGTGTCATGTCGATTATTGTAATGGCTGATTCGTTGACTGCCAAGGATCACAAAAGATTATTTCGGCAACCGGGAGATGATAAAGATAGGCCTTAAAGGGACATGGAAAAGCTCCAATTAAAAATGCAGGTCTGGATGTAATAATTATAAATTATGCAATATATAGCTAAATCATATTTTTTCAGTGTAGTCTTTAAGCGGCTTTTTGTGAAAACCAAAGGAGTATGCAATGCCTCCCAACAGGCCCGCCGCAACATGTATGGCAAATACGCTCAGGCTCAGAGTAAGGGCCTTTTCGGCAGATATGCCTTTTAGGCCCAGGAAATATATAAAACCGCCTTCCCTGATGCCTATACCATTAAAGCTAATGGGAAGTATCGTGGGGATTGCTACCAGAGGAAAGGCCGCAAAGTAAAAGAGCAAGGGGGGCCCGAGTCCCATATCTTCAGCCAGAAGGGCCACTGCACCTATACCCAGGATCTGAAGAATCAGGGATAGACTCAAGGCTGCGCACAGGGCCTTTGGCTTTTTCCAAAATACCAGGAGTACCGCCAGCCTGGTTCCAAGCTCCGGCCAGAGAATGCCGAGAAGCCTGTAGAGCATCGGCATGCCCAGAAGTAATGAGATGACACACAATCCAGCGACACAAAGAAGGTGCTCAAAGTAGTTGGGAAGTGTTCCCTGTCCTATGAGGACCGCACTTGCTCCAAGTAAAAACATCGTAGCAAGCCCGAATAGCCTATCAGCCAACAGGCTGTAAGTGGCTCTCAGCTTTTGGGGTCTTCCGCGCGAGATAAGGTGCATTTTAAACACATCTCCACCAACACTGGTGGGCAGGAAAAGGTTGAAATACATACCTACAAAATAATACTTGAGGTATGTGAACCAGGGTCCTGGAAAATCAAGGGCATGAGCCAGGAAATACCAGCGGATACTGCCTATGACCTGTGAGATCAGATACATCATAAAGGCAAAGACCCATGTATAGAAAGACAGATCAACTATGGCTTCCAGCAGATCATCCAGATTTGTCTTTGATATAAGCCAAGCCAGCAGACAGACGCTGAGACCTATCCTAAGCAGGAACTTCATCGTGGTCCAGAGCTTGGCTCTCACCCCAATACCTCCTGTAGTAAAGATATCCGTTTTGGATCAGGGAACTTTTTTACTTTTAAAAATTTTTCCGTTGTCTTGTTTGCCTTTTCGGGTGTTACATTTCCATTATTTTCCATGTAATTTTTCCATTTATCCATCTAACTGGTTATTTGCCTTGCAGCAAGCTGCGAGCTGATAATGATCAAGATAAAGACGGCACATATGGTTCCAAAGACAATCCATGAGATTTTTTGATTAAGTTTATGTACTTCGACGCTCGCCACTACCAGTAGATATGTCATCCAAACAAGATTCAATATGGGCCCCAGAAAAGGTATGACCCCGAGCACTGTGGTTACGGGAACAATTCCCCCCGCGTATGCACAGCACCTATATGCTGTCTCAAAAGACTGCCGGGAGCCCATTATTTTCCAAATGATAAACAGGATTCCGGCGCCAGCGAACCCGAATATGCCTGCAAAAATCGGGGCTATGATAATTGAGGCAATGGCCTGGGAAAATGATATTGAAAAGCCGGGCCCGGCAACCGCCAATATCGCCCGGATAATACCTGCGATAGCTGCTATCGCCATCATAAAGATGAGAGGCTTCACAAAACCTCCGGTCTTGGGCATATCATGGAAGAATCCTACAGGGTTTGAAATGACCCTTACCACTGTATTCAGAATTGCCTTAATGTTCTTTTCTATAGAATTCTCCATTCTTTCCTCTCCATTCTTGTATGCAGCAAGAAATCAGCTAATAATGTTTGCGAATCAGCTTTTGGGACAAATGTCACACATAGCTATCATTAAATCTCTCTTTTCGCCCCCATTGACCCGGCCTTATCTTAAATTATTTTAATCCAGTTTATCCTGGCCTGCATGATATTTTAGTATATGTTTTATGCCATCGCTCAAAGCCAGGGATCAAGAATTTCATGATTAGTGTCTTTGTATTGGAGAGAGACAGGTGAATTGGTCCCGTTACTGGGATAATATGTATTGTATTTAGAAAGAGATTGCATAAAATTATTCGGGGAGCCATATTATGAAGGTTAAAATTGGATCGTCTATGCTGGAGTTGCTGCAAGGGGATATTACGCAACAGGATACCGACGCTATAGTCAATGCAGCCAATCGCAAGCTTCTGGGCGGAGGTGGTGTGGATGGTGCAATTCACCGGACAGCAGGACCGGAGTTACTTGCTGAGTGCCGAACCCTTGGAGGGTGTGATACAGGAGACGCAGTGATCACTCGAGGCTATAAGCTCAAGGCCCGGTACGTGATCCATACGGTTGGACCTGTCTACAAGGGATCGAGCCCAAATACAGAGCGCTTGCTTGCAAGCGCATATAAAAGGAGCCTGGAGGTCGCTCTGGCAAAGGGGATTCGTTCAATGGCCTTTCCTGCCATCAGCACAGGGGCCTATGGATATCCCTTGGAAGAAGCTTCTTTTGTGGCCCTTCGCACCATTATTGATTTTTTGCGGGTCCATTCTGAAATCAAACTGGTCCGCTTTGTGCTGTTTAATCAGAGGACCCTTGAGGCATTTGAAACATCCCTTGGAAGGCTTAATCCAGCAGGATCATAAGACCTTTTTTATAGCACTGTCTCTTGAAGAGAGATATCTTTTTAGAAAATTCCGGTTGGTGTCTTCAATAGATCCAAAACTTAATCCCACTTTAAATCCTTTATATTCTTCCGCATAATCAAACCAAATGACTTTAGCCGGAATATTGATCGGATCTTTGGGTAAATAAATTCGGATTTCAATCTCTTTAGAGCCGATATCTTCCAAAAATAGATGTTTTCCATTAATTAATACAGTGTGAGTAATAATACAACATCCCTGGATGGAAAGATTAATGACCTTGACTGGAACAAGATACTTTTTAGCTGTATTGCCTTTTTTGACTTCGGCACCAACTTCAGCATTCAGCTGTACAGGCCTTCTTTTATATCGACATTGTTCTAAATAGTTCCTCATCCTCCAAACACCCGAGTCTTTGGAAGCTGTTTGTTAAGGCTAAGACTGCCGCCTATTCGGGAAATAGTTTTAACCACTTAAAATACTCCTTTTGTACCTCAAAGAGATTTACCATATCACAACAGCGAGCCAGTGCCAAATGAGGCAGCCCTCTGTTTTACTTCTGATTTTTTCCCGGAGCCGACGGGGTTTTAGAAGTGACGTCTCCGTGGATACTGGTTAAAAGCTTGTCTGCCAGAAGGGCTTTGGATTCGCTTAAGTCTGACGATTTTTTTAAGTACTTGATCCGCTCTACACACCTCAATGCATTATCCTTTTTGCCTTTCTTAAGATAGGAAAGTCCGGCCTTATAATACCAATCGGCAGCTGTCCCACCGCTTTGAAGCAGGCCCTCGCCGCGGGCGTAAGCGACTGCCAGATTGAATTGTGCCTTGGCATACCCCTGTTCAGCGGCCTTGAGGTACCACTTTACCGCCTCGGCATAATCTTGTTGAATACCTTTGCCGAAGTAATACAATTTTCCCAGAATGTATTGGGCATGTGAATCCCCTTGTTCTGAGGCCGTGCGGCATAATGGAAAGGCCTGTTCGTATCCGGCGTCTTTATAGAACTGAATACAGCAATCAGCCATCCCGCCTGCCGAACTCGAGTTTATCCATCCCATAAGCACCAGCCAGGCAGCCAGTGTCGGTTTTAAGAGGTCATTTTTCTTCAATATCAACCTCCAGTTTCTATTTTCCTTTATAAAAGAGGATTAGTCGTTCATTACACACAACAATAAAAATGTACGAACCGGAGTTAAGAAGTAAGGAAAATGAAACGATACTATCCTCTATATCTTTGTATTACACGAAGACGTATAATTTGGTCATGAATTAAACAATTAGTGTTGAAAGCAAATTTTGTGCCTGGCATTCTGGTTTTTTAACGGAATCGTGTTTCAGACCTTGTATTCTATACACAAGATCGTATATAACAGATAAAATATTAATAAGTATTGGTGATGAGTTTATAATCAAAAAACATGAATCAGAAAATGGATTCTTTATTATATATAAAAGGTTCGCCTACCGGGTGAATGTTTTCGAGATAGGTATTCATAATCTTACATTTTTTTGAGAGAGAAGGAAATTGAATATGAAAAAGACTATAAAGGGATTTTCAATTCTGTTTTTGGCTGCAATTGTTACCATATTTGGTTTGAAGATTGCATCGGCCACAACTCCCTGTGTAACTGAAGAGGGTTATAACGACTTTACCATGTGGATGTGGGGGGGAAGCGAACGTGGCCGGCCAGAGGTCAGTACCGCGAGGGACAGCCTATATTCCGTATTCATTTCGGATCTGCTTAACTCCCCAATTATACCTGTTCCTGACGACTGCCAAAGCTTTACGTATTCTCCAGAGACATTACCCGTATTAAGTGAAGATATCACTCAGGCTAAACCTATAGGTATCGGGACCGTTGCGGCAGGCGGAGACACACTTAGCATAACCTTAAACACTTATCAGTTTTCAGGCCCTGTAGATATTTATTTTGGCCTATATTCACCGGAAATAGACCCTGACAATATCTATCTTCTGACGACAGACGGTGTCTTCCAGGAGTTGTCGGATGAGGCGGCACCATGGAAGGCAGATATAACCGGACCCTTAAATGAAACTTTATTCAGTGATATACAGGTCTCAAATCTTCCTATAGGGAGCTACTATCTTTACCTTTTGGTGACACCATCAGGCAATTTAACCAACTATTATCTTTGGGAAACTACATTTAGCTCTTGTAACTCTCTCAGTTTTACCCCTGAGGGAACGACACTATTCTGTGATTCAGTCACGAGATCACTTGAACTTGGTACATCCGAACAGATTACCCTCCTTACAACAGCATGTGGAAATTCAGTTACAGTGAGCAGCGTGACCAAGACCCTGGGAGGGGAATGGTTGTCTGCAAACCCCGGAGGAGGCTCCAAGGTCATTCTTAACCTGAATGCCGGTGCCTCTGATGTGCAAGCGGGTTCCACTTATACCGGGCTTGTTAGGGTGGCCGCCGGTGGTATTATTGATGATACGTATGTCACATTACAAATTCCGGAACAGGCTGACGCCACTTCAACCTCGGTAAATCCTTCTTCACTCGATTTCTATGCATACGTGGGATGGGAGAATCCCAAGGCTCAAACCATCAGTGTTAAAGACAACTATGGTAACCCTGTATCGGCTACCGTGTTGTCCAAGCCTGATTGGCTTTTGTTGAATGAGACAGGCACTGGAGAGTTTTCAGTCTCGTGTAATAACTCATATCTGACGAAAGTCGGTTCCTATTCAGGCACAATTTACTTGAGAGATGATGAGTGCAGTCAGCAGCTTGCTGTGTCAGTAATTTTGAAAGTCGATGACAGCCCGACAACTGTAACCTCTGAACACCAGGGCTTTTATGACATTGGGGGTGGCCAGGTGCGCTACTTTAAATTTGTCACGGGGATCTTGGACTGCGTGAATCCAGTTCAGATAGCCAATGCCCCGATGGCGGATCAGCCACGTACAGTACATGTGCTCATAAAGAGGGGAAGCAGGCCCACGATAAGCGAATTTGAAATGACGTGGGGAATGGGGCCGTCTGATTATGACTGCACGTTAGGACAGTGGATACCGGCAAAACCCTCCTCCGCCAAGGACCTTTACTGGAAGTACAACATTGGTCCCCAGGCCGAGTTCGTGGAAATAGGTGAGCCCATGGAATCTGATACGTTCTATATCATGTTGTACAACAACGGAACAAGGATTGTTCTCCATCAACGTCTTACTGTGAGTTATTAGATTAGGCTTATAGCCTTATGGTTTTTAAGTCACCTTCCGAAAAGACAGAAAATGTGAACTGAATTTATCATGTTATATATGAATGATTCGTACAAATTCAAAGTCCTTGCTGCCATTTATTCCTTTTATGATCTGTTCCTTAGAGATTTTTCCCCGGCCTGCCGACAAGGCTGCCATGTCTGTTGTACTGTAAATATAGTTGCCACATCAATAGAAGCCAGGTACCTGCTGGCTTCCTCTTTTTTTGATGATCCGGATCTTAAAAAGTTGCTTTCTTCAGCGGTAACAGGAACTGTTTACAGGCCTAGTCTTAGTACTAATCAAATAGCGGATTTCTGCCTCAGGCAGGAGGAGTTTCCTTACGACAGGGGAAAGCATGGTGAAGGGGTCTGCCCATTTTTGGATCATGAAGGACTTTGCAGTGTCTATGAGCGCCGTCCATTTGCATGCAGGGCAATGTCTTCTAAAAAGGTCTGCCAACACAGTAGTGAGGCAGATATGGAGCCTTTTCTTATTACGGTGAATCTTGCCATATACCAAATCATAGAGCACCTGGATAAGGGAGGGGTATCCGGAAACCTCATAGACCTATTAAACAAATTAGTAAACAATCAGAGTATAAATACCGACTTGGGTGATGGGTTAATCTCCAACAGGGCATGGCCCGGTTTTCTTGTAACTCCGAATGAACGGGAACGATTCAGGGTATTCATGCGTCGTTTTGCCGATTTTCAGGTCGGGAATACCACCTTAAGGTCTTTCTTCCCAGGACTTTTTATGACAGTCCTGTAAGAAGCATAATATCAGGCTGACCTTAACCAGCCGGCCAGGCTCAGACCAAAGTAAGTCAAAAACCATCCGATAAGGAGCGAAAAGGGTATCTTCCTGTTCCTGATCCAGGGTAGCAGGGAAAAGGCGATCACTGGTATAAGTGGATATAGAATTCCAGCTCCGAATGGTGGAAAAAATCGCAGAAGTTCTTGTACCCCCAGAAAGAACCAGGGACCTTGTATAAGTTCTATATTTTTCCCAGGCAGGTCTATTGGAGCGTGGAATAAAATGGCTACCGTAATAGAAATAACCAGAAAACCCATAAAAATCTTCCGGCTTAGGATTACCCGCTGGGTGTGATACCACGTGCCAAGCCCCCATAACAGGGCGGTAAGGAGCAGGTGCAGTAGGTAAACACGGCTTAAACCCTCATCTGTACCGGCCATCAGGAAGCGGTTGAGCCCGGAGCCAATCAGCGGGATTTTGAGCAGAAGGTGCTCGGCAATTGTGCCTGCAGCCTGACCCGTTCCATCATAACGCAGGACATAACCGGTGAACAGGGCAAGAATGCTCATGGGCAACGTAAGGCTCAGGACAGTCCACTTCCTGCGGCTTGAAGGTCGCATGGAAATTTTGGCCAGATCATCAATGCTTTGCCAGGCATGATAAGTTAGTAAAAGGAAAAATGCCTGGCTGGTCCAGAAGTGAAGGGCCCTCCAGAATGCACCAAACGGGAGTATGGCTTCGATGGCCACGCTGGCTATAAAGGGGTCTGCCACCTCATACTGATAGGCTACAACAAAGCCCGAACCTATAGAGGCCAGCAGTGCCGCAGTAGTCATTTGGCCGACTCTGTCAAAAATCAGCATCGTAAGAAGAAAGAACCGTTTATTCCAAGACAGGCTTCAGGACGCCTTTTTTCATTTCCGTCATCAAGGGTACGAATATGGCGTCTCTACCGACGAAATCCGGATATAACCCTTGACTGCAATCAAATTCCTCCGGGAAGTCAGCTGTGAGAAAATCTAAAAGACATCCCCTTATTTTCTGTGCAGTTGAGAATTCAAGAAGATCTCGAACCAGACTATTACACTGGTCCTGGCTACTCATCCTAATCAAGCGCTTTATCTTCGGTATATCTAAAGCATTCATGCTCAGTTCATCCACACCCATGCCGACAAGTATAGGAAAATACATGGGTTCTCCCGCCATCTCTCCGCAAACCGCTACCTCGATTCCTGCTTCATGTGCTGCCTCTATGGTACGATGTACCATCCTCAAAACGCCTGGATGTAAAGGCTCGTATAGATGTGCTACATATTCATTGCCTCTGTCGATTGCCAACGAATACTGAATAAGATCATTTGTACCTATACTGAAAAAATCTACTTCTTTAGCAAGCACATCCGCCAAAAATACGGAAGAGGGGACCTCTATCATAATGCCTATATCGATGTCCTCATCAAAGGCAACTCCTTCTCTTTGCAACTCATACTTTGTCTTTTCCAAATGTTCCTTGACCTGAATTATTTCTGACCTGCCGGATATCAAAGGAAAAAGAATTCTAACATCTCCATAGGCACTGGCCCTAAGTATTGCCCTGATCTGTGTGCGAAACATGCTTGACTCTTTCAAACAAAGCCGAATTGCTCTCAGTCCGAGGGCCGGATTTGTTTCATCGCATTGCGAGACAGACGACAAGAGCTTGTCCCCGCCAATATCCAGGGTACGAATTGTCGTTGGAAAGGGCCCCATACGCTCTACGACTTCCCTGTAAGCCAAAAAAAGCTCCTCTTCAGTGGGAAGTTCTTTACGAGCCAGATACATGACCTCAGTACGGTATAGGCCTATTCCCTCAGCGCCGTTGGATATTACAAAGGAAATCTCCTCAAGAAACTCTATGTTAGCCTTGATTTTGAACCTGAATCCGTCCTGTGTTTCAGCGGGGAGATTGCTGTATTGGATTACATCCAAACGATATTGTATGTAATCCTCCTGTTTCTCAATGTAATGTTTTAAGAGATAATCATTCGGATTTATTACTACATCACCACTTAAACCATCTACAATCAGAGTCTCTCCGGAAAGTATGGAAGACGTGGCGTTTTCCAGCCCTACAACTGCAGGAAACCCGAGCGATCTGCTTAGAATAGCCGTGTGAGATGTTCGGCTTCCCATGTCGGTAACAAATGCCAGTATTTTTTCTTTGGCCATTTGGACCGTATCAGCAGGAGACAGATCGTGTGCCACCAGTATAACCGGCTTCTCCAGCTGGCTGAAATCCATTGAAGGACTCCCGGACAAGAGCTTTTGGACTCTACGTACTACGTACTCAAAATCTCCGACACGTTCCCTGATATACTGATCTTTAACTTGCTCAAACAGCCCTTTGACATAGTCCAGGGCAACGTTGAGCGCCCACTCCGCATTAATTTTTTCTTCAGAAATTAACCTTAAGGTCCTTTCGTAGACCATACGGTCTTTCAGCATCAATAAGTGGGCCTTAAAAATTCCTGAATGTTTTCTAAACTCTTTGGGGATTTCTGAAATCAACTGCTTTATCTGATTTTCCGCTTCAGAGACGGCATTTATAAAGCGTCGTTTTTCAAGGTCAATTTCGACTTTCTCAATTTGTCTTTTTGGGATTTTAACCTTATGATAATCCAGCAAGAAGGCAGGACCAATGACTACACCCGGCGAGGCCCCTATTCCTTTTAATACTATCGGATCACATTCTTTTTTTGACATCATTATCAATCCAACTCGCCAAAGCGATTTTCTACTAAAGTCTTAAGGTCCGCCACTGCCTGATCTGCATCCGGACCGATTGCCTTGACTGTAAGAACACTACCATGAGGACAGGCAAGGGTTAATACATCAAGAATATTTTTACCATCCACTTTTTTCCCGTCCTTTACAAGCAATACAGTAGCATCAAATTCACTCGCCTTTTGAGCAAAACGGCAGGCCGGTCTGGCATGAAGTCCCAGCCGGTTCCGTATGGTTACAGTATCTTCAAATTCCATGACTTTACCGATGAATTATAAGTCGTGTCAAAATAAAAGTTACTGATCAATCCAGTCAAACCGGCTTTGGACAAAAGCCCCGATATCGCATACATTTATAAATCATTTATCTTCAAATTTCCGAACGCCGATATGGATTTCACTGTACAAACAAAAATCCACATGTACCAGTGTCTTAGATGATATTATAAAAAAAAGTAATTTTTAACGGGATTAATGGGGTTAATTGGGTAATTAAGGTCGCTGTGTTAAAGTAAGATCAATAATAGAGAAGCAACAGTGAATGGTGACCCCCATAAACTCTGACAATTTACAAAAATAGCTGACAAGTATTCAAACAGGGCTCAAAAAATGTGTGGCATTTGCGGTCTTTATGATTTGGGAAACAGCGATTTGGGAGACGGCTGCGAAGAAATAGTCCGGACCATGGTAGCGCAGTTGAGTCATCTGGATTTTCCCAATCAGGGAGACGAAGATAATAAAAAATCAGAGGCAGCCTGGGCAGAAGAGGTTGAAGACGCCTTGGTAGCATCAGTCCGCCTCCGTCTCAGGGCAGACGTGCCGGTTGGAGTATATCTCTCCGGGGGTCTGGATTCCTCCATTACCGCCTCCATAGTTAAAAACTGACATCAACGCCGATAGAGGCCTTTGGCCTGGCCTTTGCGGATGCATCCTATGACGAGTCTGATTTTCAGCAGAGATTAGCTCATTCAATTGGCTATTCCCACCGTCCTACATGGAACAATACCCGGGCGCTTACCGCCTATTTCAGTCGAAATCTCAAGAAATCCATCGGGGATTATGATTCAATGGAGGAACTCAAGGCCGGTATGCCTGATACCTTTTCTTTATGGCACCCGTTGCACCAGGCCCAGTTCCTTGAGACCCGTTTGCTCCTGTCAGAGTATCTTTTGAGTTCCCAGGGGGAAAGAATGACCATGGGTCACTCAATTGAAGGAAGATACCCTTTCCTTGATCCGAAAGTTATATCTCTTTCAACACGAGTTCCGCCACGTTTAAAGCTCAGGGGCCTGAATGAAAAATATATATTACGCAAGGCCTTTGAAAGACTCCTTCCTGTAGAGATAGCCAGTCGCCCTAAACGGCCTTACCTTGCTCCAAACAAGGAAAGTTTTTTGGATAGGCCGGACATCTCCTTGGTTTATGAAATCCTTTCACCAAACAGGCTATCCAAGAGCGGTTATTTTGATGTGTCACGGGTGGGCAAACTCCTGAATAAATGCGCTAAGGGTGGGCAACTGGGCTTCAGAGACAATGCAGGATTTCTGGGGATATTATCTACGCAGATATTGTGGGAAAAGTTCCTGGCTAAGGAGCCTCTTTTGTAATTTTCTATTATAGAAGGCATTACCTTTTTCTGACTGTAGTGCGTTCTACTACCTTACGGTAATAGATCTGATACTTTTCCAGGTTTATTGGCCTCTTGCGTGACATGTTGATTTTGGTAACCAGGAGATTTACCTTCCGGGCCTGCCTGTAACGTTCCTGCTCATCTTCAAGGCTTTCCAACAGGTCTATCGCAGTCTTGATTTCCTTTTCATTTTGTAGCTCCGGGGGGATAAAACCGGCATTTTTAAGCATTTTGTATGCCATCCGAAGGTCTGGAGGTATTAACGAGTCGTCTTCGAAGACCAGCGGTTTGCCTTTACCCTCAATGTTGTCAAGGTCTCCCCGCTCGATAGCTTCTTTGATCCGGTTTTCTGCTATTTTTTGAAAGTTGAACATTGCCGGATAGTTCTGCAGGTTGTTAGTAAGATAGACTTGAGATAATATTAAGATATTATAAAGTAAGTTGCTTGTAAAATACCAGTTTTTTTTAGAATCAGAATATTCTGTTGACAGGTTTAATAAAATAATCTAATTAATCGTCCCTATGAATAAGTTTAGGAGAACTCTTGACTTAGCAATATGGATTTGCCCGCTTTTATTTGTCCAGCATAAGCATGCGCTTTTCTATCAGACGCCACCCTGAGATCAGGATTATCTCTGCCGGGAAAAGTTAAGCATGGCTTAGCCCGGTCCGGGGAGGGATATGACTAACTTTCCTCCCTGTCTCTTGTAAGCAGGCGTCTTAGCCATCAGCCTGACAGCTAGTCCGAATAGATCCTTTCAAACGACGGGCAGAACCGGCGCCTTTTCGTCATGCCGGTTTTTGCACTTGGGTCTCCGTGCCGCCTTATGCTAAGCCTATATAATGGATTTTCCCGAAACATGTATGATATTCAATCATTTATTTCTTTAGACGCGCGGCCATTTTGGCCACTGAAAAATCGACAACTTCATAATACCATTAACATGAAGAGTACATTTGATATATCTTGCAAAAAAGAAATCAGCCGTCGCCGTACCTTTGGCATTATCAGCCATCCGGATGCCGGCAAGACCACCCTGACCGAAAAACTGCTGCTGTTCGGCGGCGCCATCCAGATGGCTGGCTCAGTCAAGGCACGAAAGGCCAACCGTTACGCTACCAGCGACTGGATGACCATCGAGAAGGAGCGAGGGATCTCAGTGACCAGTTCGGTCATGAAATTCAACTACCGTGGGTTTGAGATTAATCTCCTGGATACCCCGGGGCACCAGGATTTTTCCGAAGATACCTACCGGGTTTTGACCGCCGTGGACAGCGCGGTCATGGTGATAGACAGCGTCAAGGGTGTGGAGGCACAAACCCGTAAGCTGATGGAGGTCTGCCGGATGCGCAACACGCCCATCCTGAGCTTCATCAATAAGCTTGACCGCGAAGGTTTGGACCCCCTTGATCTCCTGGATGATATCGAAGAGAGCCTGCAGATAGAGTGCGCGCCGCTTTCCTGGCCCATCGGTATGGGAAAACGCTTTAAGGGCATCTACAATCTCCAACGCAGGGAGCTGGTCCTTTTTAATCCCGGCAGGAGACGTCTGCCTAAGGACACCGTCACCATACGTGATTTGAGTGAACCACTCCTGGATGAAATTTTGGGTAGCCAAGCCGATGAACTGCGCGACGATGTGGCCCTGCTGGAGGGCGCTGCAAATTCTTTCGACCTGCAGGACTTTCTCAAGGGCAGCCAGACACCCGTCTTTTTCGGCAGCGCAATCAACAACTTCGGTGTGCACGAGCTGCTTGACACCTTCGTGGAGGTGGCACCATCGCCAAAACCCAGATCGACCACCACCCGAATGGTCTTACCTGAAGAAGAAGCGTTTTCAGGGTTTGTTTTCAAGATCCAGGCCAACATGGACCCGGCGCACCGCGACCGGATCGCCTTTCTGCGCGTCTGCTCGGGCCGCTTCAGGCGGGGCATGAGGGTGCGTCACCACCGAACAGGCAAGGACATCCAGGTCGCCAATCCGATCATCTTCATGGCCCAGGATCGCTCCCTTGTGGAGGATGCCTGGCCAGGCGACATCATCGGCATCCATAACCACGGTACGATCAAAATCGGTGACACCTTCTCAAAAAAGGAGCCGCTTAGTTTCACGGGCATACCGAATTTTGCCCCTGAGCATTTCCGTCGTATACGTCTCAAATCGCCGCTGAAGTCCAAACAACTCCACAAGGGTTTGATCCAATTGGTCGAGGAGGGTGCCGTACAGGTTTTCCATCCGCTTCTGGGTAGTGAATTCATTTTGGGGGCCGTTGGTGTGCTGCAGTTCGATGTGATTATGGCACGGCTCAAAACCGAATACGACGTGGATGCTGCTTATGACCAGGTCGATTATGCCACTGCCCGCTGGGTTCAGTGCGAGAACAGAAAACGGCTGGATGAATTCAAAAGGGCGAATCAGCGCAATCTGGCATTGGATGCGGAAGGCAACCTGACCTACTTGGCGGATTCAGAATGGCGGCTGGGATTCGTGCTGGAAAAATGGCCCGAGATCAAATTTATGAAAACCAGGGAAATCAAATAAGCATTAATCAATTCCGGAGAATCAACCTATTTCTATAATCCGGAAGCTGCTTGAACCGGAAATAGTCTTACCATCAGAAGATTGACCACCGCCAAAAGGAGAGACCTTCAATTCATGTTTAGGGGCCTGCGTCCGGCGCGGCGACGCAGCCAATTGACCGAGCGTAGGACTGAATGCCTGGAAACCAGCCACCTGACGAAGCCCTGTTTGCCTGGAAAGTTTATAAGTATTGTCCCCACCAGCATAGTGAGGACACCCTGGCCGGGTAACACGAGCATAACGATTCCAGCACCAATGAAGATATATCCTATGGCGTTTTTGACTATCAGGTAAATGATTCGCAGCACCTTCCTGTCATAGAACATCGGCGACCTCTTGCGTCCGTCTTGCAAATAGTAATCGTCCGGGATTCTCGTTACCAGCCAGGGTACAGCAATTAGCGTGCCGATAAACATTGTGATCGACAAAGCGCCCAGCCACCACAGCACCGTCTGGTTATTTTGAATCCATTCTAAAATCATGATCTGGTGGTATCCAGCCCTTATTGACCTGTATCAATCACTGAATTCTTATTTTGATTTCCATTTTACCTCTATTTCTATCTCGCTTTTGCCTTTCTCTATTTTGAAACCATATTCCACATCCATTACATCTTCAGGTAACTGCACTCGTTCTTCTCCTATGCTTACTTCCCCTGACTCAATCTGTATAACGAGATTCTTAAGGAATTCAGCAAGCTGTTGTCTGTTGTGCGAGTACTTTTTTCGATTTCTTTCTCAGGTTTACTCATTTTTTAAATACTCTTATTTTTTTAGACTCATGCAATATCCGAATGCTCAGCATACGTTGAATGCTATTATATAAATTAACACACCAATTGAGGCCGCAGGCCAAAGAAAGCTCTACATGTCAAGGAAGAGAGTGCTGTATATAAATTCTCAGCGTTCTTATCCGCTCGACGAGATGGCCGGATTAAATCAGAATCAGCGACGGTTTTCAAACAAATTATGCAATCATCAAATGCTGTTCCAATTTCCAATTCCAGTCAAACAATTCTTTAGGCTATCCACTTTTGCAGAAAAAGTGATAATAGTTTAAGGTAGTTTACAGTTGTATCTTTGTTTAGTTTTTTAGTATGTTGAATGTCTTCTCAATCGTTTTTTCAACTGCGAAACTTCAGTCAGATCAGATTAAATCCTGCAATAATGAAACATAATGAACACTAGAGGTACATTTGATTACGGATAACTGCCGGAATAAAGATGATATTGTTTTTCGTAACCCAGAAACTGCGGATGGTAAATATTTTTGGGAAATCGCAAAGGCATCTAAAACACTGGATGTTAATTCAGCGTACCATTATCTGATTATGTGCCGTCATTTTGGCCGCACATGTATAGCTGCCGAAAGACAGGGACAGATAGTAGGATTTGTTACGGCTTATATTCCGCCTGATTTACCGGATACGATTTTTGTCTGGCAGGTGGCGGTAGAGAAAAAACATCGCGGACGAGGCCTGGGCGTCCGGATGTTGGTAGAGGCCTTTAATAATGCTAAAGCAGTCAATGTTAAAAATATGGATGCCACTATCACCGCTTCAAACTTGCCATCCATCAATCTTTTTAAGGCCACGGCCCGGGTTTTAAATGCGCCGTTTGAATTTGAAGAAGAATTCTTTTCCGCTGAGAATTTTGGAAAAAGTGGTCATGAACCGGAAATCCTTTTTCATATAGGCCCAATTTCAGATTAATTTTTAAAAAAGGAGTAAATTAATGAGAATTTTTGAACAGATAGAATCACGTGTCCGAGGTTATGTCCGATCCTTTCCGGTAATATTCGAATCCTCAGAGGGTGCAATAATGACCGATGAATCGGGCAAACAGTACATCGATTTTTTTGCCGGGGCAGGAACTCTAAATTATGGCCACAACAACCAGCGCGTTAACGATGCGTTGATTGAATA
>DQXT01000084.1 GCA_011042225.1 Deltaproteobacteria bacterium
CGAAGGCTTTTTGCTTGGGCCAATTGGCAAAATAACATAGCAGTAAAATGATCCCAAGAGTTATATCCCTTGGAATAGCGTTCTGCTCTATGTTTCACAACCAGCCGATAAAATTCTTGACGGCTGAATAGAGCAAGAAGTTGACTAAAAAGGCTTGCATATCGTACCATAACCATGTCCTCCTCGTTTTGGGGTTTTGTTTGCTCGCAAGTCTACGTTGCCCCACGAGGAGGATGATTTCAATCAATTTCCGCTAAAAACCGTTTTTGGACAAGAGTGAAAAGAGGTTGGATTGTAGTAATTCTACGGATAATAATGAATGTTGGAAAAACCCGGTCTGCCTGGGGTTAAAACCAATAAAAAGCAGTTTAGATCAAAAAAAAATCACATTGGTATTACTAACGGTAGAGGCATTAATGAGGAATGCCGGCTCTGAAAAATTGAAAAGCAAACAAACCGCGAATCATGGACTGTTATACTCGATCTGATAATAACTGAACACTATTCCTGAATGGAAAGTGATCCCATGTTATTGTAATATATAATATATATCAGGCAGGTGCAGCTACGGAAATCACATCATCTTTCTGACCAACCCAGGATGGTATTACCCAATCTCTATCCTGTTCCACATACTCCCAAGCAGAGGGACGGGTTAATAATTCTTTATTCAAAATATGATGTAGGGCATGTCCACTCTTTACAGCCTTTACCTTTCCTAAAATAGGCGCTCCCAAAAGGTAAAGGTCTCCGATCAAGTCCAAGACCTTATGGCGGACAAATTCATCAGAAAAACGAAGGCCTCCACTATTATATATTGATTTATCGCCCACAACCACAGCGTTTTCAAGGGACCCACCCCGTGCAAAACCATTTTCTCGCAGCAACTGCACTTCATTGAAAAAACCAAAAGTCCTCGCCTTGCTGATTTGGCATGCAAAGGTTTGCGACGTGATTTTTTCAACAAAACGTTGTTTAGCAATAAGGGGATGTTCAAACTCTATTTCAAAAGACACAACAAAATTCTTGCAAGGTTCAATACTTAGAAGCTTATCACCCATTGTCACCATTATTGGTTCCAGGACTTCAATATATTGGATGTGCTCATCCTGGGCCTCTAAACCTGCCTTTTGCAAAAGAGTGAGAAATGGCGCGGCACTACCATCCATTGCCGGGACTTCAGGCCCGTCAATCTCAATTAAGGCATTATTCACACCGGCTCCAGACAGAGCAGCCATTAGATGTTCAATGGTTGAAACAGACCCCATTTCATTACCTATAGTGGTTGCAAATCTGGTGTCTACTACATATCTTGTCCGGGCTGGGATAACCTTTTCAGGGCTTAAATCAGTACGTACAAAACAAATTCCGGTAGTGGCCGGAGAAGGATTTATCTTTAAAGAGACCCTCTTACCGGAGTGCAGTCCTATACCAAAGGCCTTTACAGACTTTCTAATTGTATGCTGAAAATTGGTCACGATTATTTTCCCTTACTAAAATGAAATAACAAATAAGATCTTAATTATCATATTAAGCAAAAATGATGCCTAATATGATAATAACTTTTTTAGCTGTAATTTCAGGCAGTTTTTAAAAGGGCGGCTTATCAACCATAAACCAAGTGAGACCGAAAAGTCCGGCAAACAAACTAGTGAGTGACATAAAAGTCACTTTTTAAAAGGCGGATTCCCTGTTCATGTAGTAAGACCCAGACGACGAAGTGAACGGTCATCTCTGGACCAGTCCTTAAGTATTTTTACTCGAAGATCCATATATACCTTTTTCCCCCAAAGCGATTCAAGCTCCTCTCTGGCAAGAATTCCAATTTTTTTGAGAAAACGAGCATTTTTACCGATAATTATCCCTTTCTGAGAAGGCCTTTCCACAAAAATAGTGGCTGAGATCTTTATGATTTTCTTTTCCTGACTATCATCTATCTCCTCAACATTTACAGCCGTTGAATAAGGTATTTCCTGTTCTGCAAGCAAAAAAATTTTCTCCCGGATAAATTCAGCTACAAGATCATCTCTGGACTGATCGGTAATAAGTGCCCCATTGAAAAACTGAGGTCCTTCAGAGAGCAATCTTAGTATCTCGTCAAGCACATAATAAGCACCGTTGTCGTACTTGGCAGATATAGGTACGATTGCTTCAAAGGGATAAGCATCCTTCCATTCATCAATCATGGGCAACAAAATCTCTTTTGCCACCTTGTCAATTTTATTAAGAACCAATACTACTGGTTTCCCGACCTTTCTTAAAAGGTCCAAAACGGCAAAATCCTGACCTCTACGCCGACGGGTTACATCAACTATAAATATCAGCGCATCCACATCTTCAAGTGCCTTAATGGCCCAACGAACCAATATCTTATTTAGAGGTTTGTTTGATTTGTGTATCCCGGGTGTATCTACAAAAACAACCTGGAAGTTGTCTCCGGTAAGTATACCTCTTACTTGACGTCGAGTGGTCTGAGGCTTGGGAGTGGTAATTGCTACTTTTTCACCCAAAAGTTGATTAAGAAGCGTTGATTTGCCTACATTTGGTGCCCCGACAATTGCCACAAAACCTGAACGGAAGCCGGTCTGTCTCCCAGATTGGTGCGAGTCTGTGTCTGTATCCATCTAAAAATTCAAGTCTTAGGACTTTTACTATGCAATCAAGTATCTAAAATACTTAGCGCCTTACGGGCGGCATCCTGTTCCGCCTCTTTCTTGCTCCGTCCACTACCCCTCTGTAATGCCTGCCCATTAAAACTGATTACCACCTCGAATATTCGCTGATGATCAGGTCCACTGACTCTTTCGATCTCATACACAGGTACACTACGAAAACGGCCTTGAGTCAATTCCTGAAGTCTGCTTTTGTAATCTTGATTTAGTCCTATTTCCAATGCCTGATCAAGTAAATCACCAAAGCACCTTTCAATAAAAGAAAAAACCTCTTCTATGCCACTGTCTAGATAGATGGCCCCTACTACTGCTTCAAAGGCATCAGATAAGATGGACGGCTTTTCGCGTCCTCCGCTCCTGTCTTCACCTTTGCCCAATCGCAGATGGCACCCCAGTCCAAGCCTAAAGGCCTGTGCGGCAAGCTGACTCTCATTAACAAAATATGACCTCATACGGGTTAGCTCACCTTCCCTGCACATTTGCCCATGGCGGACAAAGAGAAGATGGCTGACTACAAGCTCCAGGGCGGCATCACCGAGAAATTCTAAACGTTCGTTGTCTAAAGCACCTATCCCATGCTCTACAGCATATGAACGATGAGTCAGGGCCTGTCCCAGGAGTTCGGGACGTACAAAATGATAGCCAAGACTGACCTCTAAATCAGATACAGAATCTTGTCCTGGCCTGAAACCTTCAGATTCTTGCATTTATATCTTTGATAAACAAAGGATGCCGGGAATTAAAAACTTTGCAACCGATAAAATGTGGTAAACTCTCAATAAACATAGCCATATCTTTTACCAGAATCTAAACCGAACAACAAGATGCGGGAAGACCCTTTTCACCAAACCATTCTGATATAGATTAATTTTGCCTTGATTTCCCTTTCCTATTTTGGCATTCTGCATTAACAGATATATGATTAGTAAAAATCATTGTTGCACAACCTTAAATCCATGTCCAGTGTTCAGAGGAAAATGAAAGGAAAAATATAATGCGTAGTGACCGAATGAAAAAAGGTTTGGAAAGGGCACCCCACCGGGCGCTGTTTAAGGCCATAGGCTTTACTGACGAGGAACTCCAAAGGCCCTTAATAGGTGTAGCAAATCCCTTTAATGAAATTATCCCCGGCCATATACATCTACGTCAGATCACAGATGCAGTCAAAGCCGGGATTCGGATGGCAGGCGGAACCCCTATAGAATTTGGTGGAATTGGTGTCTGCGACGGCATTGCCATGAACCACTTAGGGATGAGATATTCTTTGGCCAGCAGAGAACTGATAGCTGATTCAGTCGAACTCATGGCACAGGCCCATCCATTTGACGGCCTTGCACTTGTAACGAACTGCGACAAGATAACTCCTGGTATGCTTATGGCAATGCTCAGGCTAAATATTCCCGCCATAACTATAACTGGTGGTCCCATGCTCACAGGAGACTGGAAGGGGAAAAAGGTCAACCTGATTTCCGTATTTGAGGGAATAGGTAAAGTTAAGGCGGGAAGCCTAAGTGAGGTTGAACTATGCGAAATCGAGAATGAGTCCTGTCCCACATGTGGCTCGTGTTCAGGTATGTTTACTGCAAACTCGATGAACTGTCTCGCGGAAGCCCTTGGACTGGCCCTTCCTGGAAACGGTACTATCCCGGCAATATCTGCCGCAAGGATTCGCCTCGCAAAGTTAGCCGGCATCCAAGCAGTACGCTTGGTAGAAATGGATTTGAGGCCAAGGGACATAGCCACGCTGTCCGCATTTAAAAATGCTATTGCTGTAGATATGGCTCTGGGATGTTCAACTAACACAGTGCTTCATGTACCTGCAATCGCAAATGAGGCGGATGTAGACCTTCCATTGGAAATCTTTAATAAAATCAGTGCAAAAACACCTCATCTATGCAACATGATACCTGGAGGCCCGCACAGTCTTCAAGAACTTGATCTGGCTGGAGGCATACAGGCCATAATCGGGGAACTGGACAAACTGGGAGTCATAGATAAGGACATAAAAACAGTTACGGGCTCGACGGTGGGAAAAAATATTGAGCACACAGCAATAAACAATATGGATATAATTCACCCTGTTACCGACCCTTATCATAAAGAAGGAGGCCTTGCCATACTATACGGCAACCTTGCTCCTGAAGGTGCAGTAGTTAAACAGTCCGCAGTAGCCCCGGAGATGTTGAGACATGAGGGCCCAGCCAAAATTTTTAACTCGGAGGATGAAGCATACGACGCTATTTTGAACAATAAAATCAAGGCCGGAGATGTAATAGTAATCCGATATGAAGGTCCAAGAGGTGGGCCTGGCATGCCGGAAATGCTCTCCCCTACCGCAGCTGTAGTCGGCATGGGACTTGATAAAGACGTAGCCCTCATAACCGACGGCAGATTTAGTGGAGGCACAAAAGGTGCAGCTATCGGCCACATATCGCCCGAGGCTGCTGACGGAGGCACAATAGGTCTGGTCGAAGAGGATGACATTATACAAATAGATATCCCTGCAAGGAGACTGAGCCTTCAGGTCGCTGAAAAGGAATTGGATCGAAGGCGAAGCATTTGGAAACCGATGGAACCGCGCATAACTCAAGGATACTTAGCACGGTATGCAAGGCAGGTAAGTAGTGCCTCCAGAGGGGCTATTGTGACCTAAATAGAACCTTAAACGTTAGCCAATAGCTCCTAAAGTTGTGTTGTATTCCTAAAGTGCGGTCCATATAGACAGGTGGAACAAAAAAACAGCTCAACCTTAATCCACTTTAAGCACCTTAACCTCAACCAAGATATTTATACTATTTTACTACATAATCAAGCGGGTATACTCCATGTCAAGATATGCAAAAATCAGCAGGACCACAAAAGAAACCGACATAAACCTGAATCTTAATATAGACGGCCAAGGGAAGGCTACCATAAATACAGGAGTAGGGTTTTTGAACCATATGCTTACACTTTGGACGGTACATGGCTTTTTTGATCTAGATATAAAGGCCATGGGAGACCTGGAAGTAGATGCACATCATACGGTAGAGGATATAGGGATATGTCTGGGAAAGGCGCTGAGCCAGGCATTAAAAGACTTTAAAGGTATAAGGCGGTTTGGAAATGCTGTCGTACCTATGGAGGAGGCCCTTGCCTGTATAAGCCTCGACATCTGCAATAGACCTTATCTGAGTTACAAGGTAGGGTTCCTTACATCTAAAATAGGTAGTTTTGATACTGAACTGATTGAGGAATTTTTGCGGGCCATGGTGATAAACAGCGGTATGACTATGCATGTTCAGGTACCTTATGGAAAAAACAGCCATCATATTGCAGAAGCGATCTTCAAGGCCTTGGGCAAGGCTCTTGATCAGGCAACACAGATTGATTCCAGGTTAAAAGGTCCTCTTTCCAGCAAGGGGGTGCTATAACTTTAAGAAATTAGATGCAATAGTTTTGCAAAGGCAACAGACATGAAACCTATAGATTTTAGAAGATACCCAGCCGTTTTTACTTTTATTTTGCAATCTTATCTGATTGCCGTTTTTTTGTTTTTGCAGGGGTGCAATGGCTTTTTCCAAAGGGGGGATGATACAAGGCAGACTCCACTTCCAATGCTGAAACGTATTGCGATTCTTCCAATGGACAGGGCATCTGCCGAACCTAATCTGAAAAGGTCCGAATGCCTCTTGAGCGGCCTTTCCCCCGAGGCTTACGGGATAGAGCCGGAGGCAAGCGGTGACATAACCCGTCTTTTATTTCAAAACTTTCAGGATGATCAGAGATTCTTGATCGTGTCCGAAGGCCGATGCATTGGTCTTTTAAATTCTCAGTTAGCCTCAGATATAAAGGCTTCCAAGCTCCGCTTGATCCAGGCATTTGGCGAGGAACTCAAAGTAGATGCTGTATTGTACAGCCAGCTTTTCAGATTTGAAGATCGTATAGGCACAAAATATTCAGTGGAAAGGCCTGCATCTGTGGCCTTCACCCTCCAACTAATAAAGGTTTCAGACGGTACAACACTCTGGCGCCACAAATTTGATCAGACACAAAAGGGATTAATGGAAAATCTTCTGGAGGCAGGATTATACAAAAAAGTGGGCTTACGCTGGCTTACTGCCATCCAGTTGGCAGACCATGGTCTTAACTACGCCGCTGACGAACTCAAAAAACTCCTTCCCTGATTTCCTCTTGGGTAGTAGTTATTCCAGCCCTACTAAAAAGTGTGAACGGTTATGCTAAATGAAAATATCTACTAGCCAGGTAGTTGAATTCCTGGAAGGCCAGCGCTTTATCTGCGCTCAGTGTATTGCAAAGAAGGGGGCCAGATATCATTTACTGACACATCTTGGCAGGGAAATAAACCTGGCTGCCAGCCGCTTTATCCATGTATCCACACAGCAAATATCCGCCAAAACAAGAGATATCCGCATCGGAGAACTATGCGAAATTTATACTCGAAGAGAGGCGCTGAAAGAAAAGATAAACATCCCTGAACTCTGGGAACTTGTTCAAGACGAACAGACACTCTGGCCTGCGGGAAAACTGGCTGAACTTGTATATAGGCAGACAGTGGAACCTGACCATGAAGCCGCTTTTATCCGTGCAGTGATAAATGATCACACCTACTTCAAATTCAGGGAGGGGATGATAAAGGTCCAATCTCCGGATGCCGTCAGGCGAATCCTGAATCAACGTGCCAGAGAGGCAGAGCGTTTTGCACGACTTATAAGGGGAAGCCGGTGGCTTGAAGACCTTTGGTCGGACAACTCATTAAAAAGGGACCAGGCCATTAAAGAGCTTGAAGAACCGGATATCTCGTTCTGGATAACAAATATTAAAGACTTCTGTATAAAAGGAGATGAATCCGAGCAGGCCGTTTTGGTTCGGGAACTGTTCAGACATGCAGGCCTTACCAGCCCTGCGTCCCCCTTTAACACCCTTATCAAGGCAAAAATATGGGACGAAGAAGAAAATCTTGAGCTACTCAAGTATGAAATAGACACCGATTTTCCCGCAGAGGTAATTCAACAGGCGGAAGCACTGGCGGAATTCCCTGTAGATGCAAAAAAAGAAGCTAGAGAGGACCTTACCGGTCTACATACTTTTACAATAGATGGGCCCGAAAGCCGGGATCTTGACGACGCATTGAGTTTTAGAAAGGTCAATAATGAATGGGAAATCGGTGTACATATAACCGACATCGGACTCCAGATAGGATCTGATACCCCTCTATTTATAGACGCACTCCAGAGGGGAACAACCATTTATTTGCCGGACCGTAAAATCTCAATGCTCCCTGAAATACTTTCTCAAAGTGCTTGGAGCCTTGAGATTGG
The DNA here is from genome assembly GCA_011042225.1 of Deltaproteobacteria bacterium. Lineage (GTDB taxonomy): Bacteria > Desulfobacterota > Dissulfuribacteria > Dissulfuribacterales > UBA3076 > UBA3076. The sequence goes on from DQXT01000084.1 coordinate 7,994, forward strand.
AAGGGATCGGAGGACGTTATCCTTTTTTATATATTTAGACTCGAAAGGAAACATCCTATCACAACGAATAGTTCGCAGCTTAATCAATGTTAAAGAGCGTCTCACATATGAAGAGGCCGAGGCAAGAATAGCAGAAGGGAATTTACTCCACACTCTCCATGAACTCTGCGTCGCCCGGCAGACTAAGAGAATCGAAGACGGAGCCATTCCTCTTCCAATCCCTGAACTTGTCATACATGTCGATGAAACCGGAGAGGTAGAAGCAAAACTTTCTTGTCTTGGGCCAGGCCGTTTTCTTATAGCAGAGTGCATGATTCTGGCAAATCTTGTAGCAGCCCAATTTATGAAAAATCATGCTATCCCGGCTCTTTACCGAAGTCAGCCTCCACCAAGAGAACGGATTATCTCTGGAGAAGAAACTGATCTGTTGGCCAATTTAAGACAAAGAAGACTCATCAGTAAGGGTAATCTGGGAACTGAGCCGGACATACATCATGGTCTTGGTCTGGATGTATATACTACTATAACTTCACCATTAAGACGTGGGGTTGACCTGCTTATGCAGCAGCAGATTACCCACATGTTTACAGAAGGCAGGCCAATCCACACAAAAGAGGACCTGATAAAATTTGCTACATACCTCCAGCAGGGTCTCAATACCGCAGCTGCAGTATGTCAGGGAAGGACCCGTTACTGGTTGTTGAAGCACATGGAAAAAAGGATGGATGAGCCTCTTGACGCCTGGATTATAGACACAGGTCGCAATAAATTGCTTGCCGTACTTTCGGATTACCTTATGACCGTGGAACTTCCAATAATACCGGGGCAGAGATACTCCTGGGACCAACAGGTCAAGGTGCGAATCAAAAAAGTCAACGCCAGAGAAAATATTTTAAAAATGGATTGGTGCCATTAGGAATTTGGTGTCTATATATTGATGCAAGTGTTTGTCTGTGTTCGTCTAAGTATTCGAGCGGGCATACCGAGTAAGCGCAAATTTTAATATTGGGAGGCCATACATTTTCCCTGTTTCATAGGTATAAAATCATGAAAAACAGTAAATTTAGCAGGAATATAATTATAAGTTCAGTTTTGTGTTTCGGCAGTCTGGCTATCCTGGCAGGTGCAGCAGTCTATTTTGACCCGGCCCTTATGAATAATTGGATCGGTCCTGCGCTTCTGGGAGCCCCACCTGCAATTGGAATTATCTTCTATCTTATGGCAAGATCATGGCCCGAAAAAATGTCCCCTGTCCAGGATGCAGAGAAAGCTACCAAGCCTACAGAGGAAAAAATCACGACAAGTTTTGAAGTGGCGTCGCCTTCGGATAAATCTATGGTTGATGACGATTTCAACCAGCAAATCAGCAAATCACAAAATCAGCAAACAGCTGTTGCATCGAAGATCGCAACAGTCCAAATTTTAGGTCTGCTCCAGCGGGAAGGCAGACTCATTGACTTCCTGCAGGAAGACATAGAACCCTATGAAGATGCCCAAATAGGCGCTGCAGTGAGGGAGGTCCATCATGGATGCAGGACCGCATTAAAGGAGGTTTTTGGACTCTCGCCTGTGCTTCAGGCCGCCGAAGGAAGCCAAGTAGAAATAGAAGAGGATTTTGACTCCAGTCAGATCAAACTTGTCGGCAATATACGGGGCAATCCCCCTTTTAAAGGAACACTCCGTCACTGCGGATGGAAATTCACTAAACTACACCTGCCCGAATGGACGGCATCGGGAAAGACCGATGTCCTGGCACCTGCTGAAGTGGAAATATCGTGAGTGAATCCAGATACATTGTAGGCATAGACCTTGGTACCACCAATTGTGTTCTTTCTTACATAGACACATGGGAAAAACATGACCCGACAACTGCCCCAATTAATATCTTTCAGGTACCTCAACTTGTAGCCCCGGGAGAAATCGGTGAAAAGGATCTTCTTCCTTCCTTTATCTATCTCCCCAGTAATCAGGAAAGGCAAGGAGAAAGACTCACGATGTCATGGAATCCTTTTGGTGACAGGGTAGTCGGAGCATATGCTAAGTCCAGAGGGACTGAGGTCCCTGGAAGGCTTGTGGCATCCGCCAAGAGCTGGCTATGTCATACAGGGATAGATCGCACCGCCCCGATTCTACCGGTAGACGCCCCGGAAGATGTACAAAAACTCTCACCAATTGTGGCCTCGGCTTCATATCTGCGCCATCTTAAGGCGGCATGGAACCATACCCTTGCCACGGAAAGCAAAAACAGACTGGAAGATCAGGCTATATATCTTACCATCCCCGCATCTTTTGACGCAGTGGCGAGAGAACTCACAGTAAAGGCCGCAAGTTCAGCAGGCCTTGATAACATCACCCTCCTGGAAGAACCCCAGGCGGCCTTCTATGCCTGGCTCCATGCGTGCAGGGATAGATGGAAGGAGGAAGTAGGGCCTGGGGACCTTATACTGGTCTGCGATATAGGAGGAGGCACTACTGATTTCAGCCTGATTCGCGTCACCGGCGAAGGGGAAAAACTCGGTCTCGAGAGGGTAGCGGTGGGAGAGCACATACTCCTTGGAGGAGATAACATGGATCTTGCCCTTGCATACAGCCTCAGTGAAGGCCTGAAAGACAAGGGTATAATGCTTGATTGTCTCCAGATGCAGACACTCTGGTATAGTACTCGTATAGCAAAGGAAAAACTCCTTGCAAATCAAGGGATTTCAGAAATCCCTGTGGTTATCCCTGGACGCGGATCAGGTCTTGTAGGGGGCACCATCTGTACCGCCCTGGGGAAAAAACAGTTGGAATCATTGCTGTTTGAAGGTTTTTTCCCTGCCTGTAAAAGCAGTGAATGGCCTCAATATCGCCCCAGAATAGGTCTTCAGGAAATGGGGTTGCCCTATGTAAACGATACGGCTATAACCAGACATCTCGCTAGGTTTCTTGACATCCATAAAGATAAATTCGATTCTTCTCAAGATATGCTGGCACCCACTGCAATTCTGTTCAACGGAGGGGTATTAAAGCCTCGAATTATACGCCGTCGCATATTAGATATTATCTCTCAGTGGCTACATGAAAAAGGAGCTCCTAAAATAAAGGAGCTTGACAGCCCTGATCTGGACCTTGCTGTAGCACAGGGGGCATCATATTACGGCCTTGTACGCAGAGAAGCAGGACTACTCAGGATCCGGGGAGGTATCGGCCGTTCATACTACATGGGGATAGAGGGTGCCAGGCCGGCAGTACCCGGTCTCCCTCCAACCATAAAGGCCCTTTGTGTTGTTCCTAAGGGCATGGAAGAAGGCGGTTCGATCTCCCTGCGGGGAAGGACTTTCGGACTCATAGTTGGGCAACCTGTTGAATTTCGTTTTCTGGCTTCTACTATCAGGCCGCATGACAGTGTCGGAGATCTGATCGATGACTGGGATGAAAGCATAGAACCCATAACCACTCTTAAGACATCTATGGAGGCATCAGAACTTGAGCCGGGTACAGTGATACCTGTTCAACTTAAGGCTACAATCACGGAAATAGGGACCCTGGCCTTATCACTGGTTTCAAAAGAAAAAGACCTCTGCTTTGATCTGGAATTCAGTGTGCGTGGCTGAGCATTTTAATCTATGTCATCCATAATCCCATTTGACTCTCAGGAACGTCTCCTGATCCAGGCCAGGAAATATATATCTGATCCGGAGCTAATAATTGTTGAAAAGGATCGGGCAATACCTTTGTTACTGCGGGCGCTCAAGTTCGGTGAGCTTAAAATCAGACGAGAAATTATCTTGTTATTGGGAAGCTTTGCCAAAGAGGATGTATACTGGCCATTATATGAGATTATGTGTGACAATGAAGAGCCAGATGAGCTAAGAGATCAGGCGGCTTTGCACCTTAGCGTGATAGGCCCCTTTCTGGATGATCCTCGTGCCTTGATTAAAAAATTAATTGCAGACCTGAAAAATCCAGATACAGATATTAAAGTCCGTGCCATATTGGCCCTGGGATGGGAGGGTAATATGGGAGCGGCTTTGTCCCTGATTGAATGTCTCTATGACCTTTGTGAAGAAATACAGGAAGTAGCAGTCAGTGCATTGTGTAATCTGAAAGACAGCCGTGTAATCGGGCTTTTATTTGACAGAATGCAGCATTGCTCTCCGGACCAGAAAAGGGCGATTCTCTTTAATCTTTGGAGATTCAAGGACAAGCAAAAAGAAGTTGCTGAAATTTACAGAAAAGAATTAGAACAAGGGGAATCTTCCCTGAAGCTGGACATACTCATACTCCTGGGCCAATTGAATAATCATAGGAGCCATGAGGAAGTGTATCGGTCCTTCCTCAAAGACCCCAATCCAAAAATAAGGGCCCTGGCCCTTGAGCGCCTGGGTGCTATGAAATCAATAGAACTTGAGCATGTTTTACCTTTTCTGGACGACCCTGCCATGGAGGTTAAAAGGACAGCTATAAGTATTGTTCAAAACTATAGAAAGTAAAGGTTGAAGGTTGAAGGCTTTTAGGGATAAATCATGAGCGACTACACAAAACTTAGGGCATATAGGGTAAATAGGCTGAAGGCTGTCAAGGATCTTAACCTTCAGCCTTCTACCTATCCACCTAAGAGTTATACACTACTTAGATACAAGGGTAATGTCAGGCATATAATCTTCAATAGCGGGAAAAGCTCGCAGGTCTTTGGCAATAGCCGCCTCTAAAAAATTGTTTACCCACCAGAAAATGTCTCTTTGATGTACTATCTCCCTTAGCCTGTGCATCCTGTTGTGTCTTTCAGTTTGATCCATGTGAAAGGCCTCATGAATAGCGTTGGACATACCCTCGACATCGTAGGGATTAACCATGATGGCATTCCTATGCAAATGAGCCGCAACACCTGCAAACTCACTGAGAATAAGCACACCGTTTTCTTCCAGATTACAGGCACAATATTCTTTTGCGACCAGATTCATCCCATCTTTTAGTGGAGTAATCAGGGCGATTTCAGCCAAACGATAATAGGCCAAAAGCTCAGAGCGGTCCAGGCTTCTGTAGAGATAGTGTATGGGCACCCAGCCTGATCGGGTAAACTGTCCATTTATTTCACCAACAAGACGGTACAGCTCTGCCTTAAGCGTCTGGTATTCAGGGACTTCCTCCCTGCTGGGTACCACGACCTGAACCAATGTGGTCTTCCCCTGAAGTTCAGGGAAACGGAAAAGCGCGTCTTTAAAGGCTTCAAGCCTCTCCGGTATGCCCTTAGTATAGTCAAGCCGGTCCACACCCAGTATTACCTGGCGATTGGGTAAAGCCTCGTGAAGATACCAAGCCAGATCAGCCACTTCTTTAGATTCTGCATCCCTGGCAAAGGCATCGTAGTCAATACTGATAGGAAAGGCACCCACCCTGACCCGCTTGTCTCCAACAATAACAGTAACAACAGACCCCCTTCCGGAAATCCTTATGTCTGAGCTGATATAACGTAGGCACTGAATAAAATTCTTTCGGTCCCTCATGGTCTGGAAACCAACCAGTTCATATTCAAGAAGTGCCCTGAGAATTTGGGCCCTCCATGGCAGTTTCATAAAGATGTCCGCAGACGGAAAGGGGATATGGAGAAAAAATCCGGTACGCCTTTCTACCCCAAGCTCCTTAAGGGACTTTGCCATATACATGAGATGGTAGTCATGGACCCATATATAATCGGTCTCGGTGCTGTATTTTGTTGTAATCTCAGCGAATTTACGGTTTACATTGAGATATTGCTGCCAATACCTGGGTTTAAAGTTGCAACGAGTCTGCAAATCATGAAACAGGGGCCAGATCACCTCATTGGAGAATCCATAGTAGTAATCGCAGACCTTATCGGCTGAGAGAGGTACAGGATAAAGGCGGTATCCAGCCTCACGAGACGCAGGTTCCAGAAGACCGGCAAGATCATCGTCATCACTCCCCCCGGACCAACCGATCCATACCCCGCCTCTGTTCCTGAAGACCGGGGCAAGGGCGGTCACAAGACCTCCCTCCCCGGGTTTTATCTCCAAACCATCCGGTCCGTTCACCAGACGAATAGGCAAACGGTTTGAAACTGCTATTATCCTGGTAACCGGCTCTTTCACAAATTCCTCCGCTTCCTCTTGTATTGGTCTTATCATCCTTATCATCTATGGGATATGCAACAAAATCCTCTGGTCTCCGGGGTAAGACTCTCATCGTGTCATGTCTATCCGGTCTTCCAGACCATGAAGAACACCGATCATCAATGCAAGGTATTCCCTCAAGTGCCTTGTCAGAAGAAAATTTTCAAGGACAAGGCGTTTTGCCCTGGAGCCCATCTCCTTCAATTTATCCATATTGTGCAGCAGATAACGGATACGGAGGGCAGCACCCTCAGGGCTTCTTACCCGGAAACCGGTAAAGTGATCTACTACCTGAAGACGAATTCCACCTGTATCTCCACCTATCACTGGCTTCCCTTTCCACATTGCCTCTGTAACAGTCAACCCAAAACCTTCTTTTATGGATTTTTGAAGTACAATATCAGAAGCCCTTTGCAAGGCGTTAATCGTCCTGTGAGCATCAGGCGGAAGAAGCAGCACATGGACGTCTTCTTCATCTTCCGCGGCCTCTCTAACCTCATCAAGAACCTTTCCACCTTCAGGATCATCAGTGGCACCGCCACCTGCTAAAACCAGTTGCAAAGGCACCATTTTCCTCGACTGCCGGAAGGCATCTATCACGCCGAGGGGATCCTTAAACCGATCGAAACGGGAAACCTGCAAAATAAGGGGTAAATCCGGCTTAAGGCCAAAATGCTCAAAGACTCCTTTTATTTCCTCTTCAGGAAGATCTATATTTTTTTCACTTAAGGGATCTATGCTGGGGGCGATTAGGTACTGGTGATGAGGCAGGAATTGGGCAAACTGCGCAAGAGAAAAAATACTGGCATCATAGCTGTGGATCCACTTTCTTAAATACTTCCATACCGGACGATATGGACGGCTGCAGTCTATATGACACCTCCATACCCATTTCCCACGCCTATTGGGACAAAAGCTGAGAAATGGCGCCGGTTGAGGGTCATGTATAAAAACAAAGTCAGCCTCTTCCAGGACAGACCGGAGTCTCTCTGCATTCTCTGCGTTAACTGTTTCATAGGCCTCCAACATGGCCTCGGACAGATCTATTTGAAAACCCTGGATGGCATTGTGAAATCCCTTGGTACATTGATAAAAAAGAGGGTTACCCTCCAACACTTCCCACTTCACATCAAGACCCAGGGCATCCATCATAGGAACCAGTTTTCTGAGGACCTCGGCCACTCCTCCGCCTTCCCTGGTGGAATTTACATGAACAACCTTCATGCCTTTGAGAGGGGCAGCTAACTGGCTGATGTGATTTATTACATCCATGCCTGTCACTTCCGCATAGCGGTCAAGGAGTTCATTCATGAGTTCCCTCCGCCAAAGTATTCCTCCAGCACATGGGTAACCTGAAAACGCAATTCTTTTAAAGAAGAAAAAAACGGGTCGACAGCCATAAGTTTAAGCCTGAGATCATTATATACATCACCCCATCCTGTCAACCAGGCGCTAAAGTCGTCGCTTCCATCTTCTGTCCTCCTGCGGGCATCTATAAAGTGATAAAATATGCTGCCGATTGTCATTTCAGGCACTGCAAAAGACAAATCTGACGGTATCTCCATATAACGTCCGGTATCCAATACCACTATCTGAGACCGAACAAAATGAAATTGCTCATCGGCCCTTGTCCATGGCACAAATTCATTTTCGTAAAGGACGTCTTCTATACATTCCACCAAATCATGCCTTATAGCATCAATATCTTCGTAGTCAGTAGGGTCAATGACACTCAGCTTCTCTGCCAGGGCCTTTTCGTTAAGACGGCGATATACCCATGATGCAAAATCATTACTGTACTCAGGTTCGTCAAACTGGGGCTCTAAAAAACGTCCCCAAAAGTGATGATATATGCTGCTTTCATGAACTCTCAGCAACCCCTCCTTGAATTCTCTCAAGTTTTGGGCTTTGTAACCAGTGGCCATAGCCACAAGTGCGCAGTCTTTTATATTGAAGGGTTGAGTGAACGGACTTTTGTTATCAGCTTGTTCAGCCATACATCTCAATCTCCTTTAGTCTCTACTTAATGTCAACTGGATATAACGTTATTATATCTACTTTTATTAAGCAGGCAAATAAAGAGGCTACTAAGATCTATTTCCGATATAAACGCATTCAAAAAATATCTGTAAATCAGGAATTGAGTGGGGAAATTCCTTGACTTAAAAGACCTCGGACTTATTTTCTTTTTAAATACAACGAATCGAATTCGAAACAAAGGAGGTTCATGCCATGTTTGAAGTTACACCTTGGAGACCATTACGTGAACTGAGCAATCTTAGAAGGGAGATGGATGACCTTTGGAGAAATTTGACCGGTGAAAAAGAATTTCTACCCATGAAAGGGGAATGGATGCCTGCTGTTGATGTATCAGAGACAAAGGATTCCCTTATCGTAAAGGCAGAAATCCCGGGCATGGAGTCTAAGGATATTGACATATCTCTGTCTGGAGATTTGTTGACAATAAAGGGAGAAAAAAAGCAGAAAACAGAGGAAAAAAAAGAGAATTACCACCGCATCGAGACCCGCTATGGGGCATTTTCCAGGACTATCAGGGTTCCTGTACCGGTGAATTCTGAAAAAATAAAGGCATCCTATGATAACGGGGTTTTAAAAATTACCCTTCCCAAAAAGGAAGAGGTGAAGGCAAAACAGATTGAGATCAAATAATAGCGCTGGCCCTATACCGATATTCCAAAAATCTGTAAGGCGGCTTTAAAATTTAAAAGCCGCCTTCCTTCTTCAGGGCCGTTTACAAAAACCGTTGATAGCCGGAGCTACCGTTCCGCTCCGGTATTATCAAAAATCCGATCGATGGGCCGCCATATCATTGCAAGGCTTGCCTGTGTATCTAAATATAGGAAGGTCTAAAATGCCCATATAAGCCGTCAATTAAACCGCGCCTTTTAATCCCTTGAATATAAACCCGTTAATATGGCTTCTGCCAAAGTACGACCCCTTATTAGATTCTCTAACTCGGCTTTTTTAGTTCTTTCATCGACCTCAAGGACTCTGTCTAGAGCAAACAGCTTGAATTCATACCTATGAATGGCCGAATCCGGACAGGGCCCTTTATAGCTACATTTCCCATAATCATTTGTGCCCTGTATGCTCGCTGAAGGAATCGTATTTTCTTTTATTTCTCTTGTATCCGCTGGGATATTAAAGATAATCCAGTGGACCATTGCCCTTATTGGAGAGTCGCGGTCTTCCATTGTCATAGCAAAACTTTTTGTCTTTTCAGGCACATCTTCTATTATAAATTCCGGACTATGGTCACCGGCATCGCATGTATATTTCGCAGGCATAAAACCGTTGTTCTCAAAAACACTCTTTAGTCTCACTTGGTTTACCCCCTTCCCTTTGTTTAAACTAGATTTAAAATATATGAATTTCTTGTTTTCAGAAAAGCGCCCAGTGACAAAACATCTAGCCAAACGCAAACTAGTCCTCTCGCAACTGCCTTACTTCACGGTATGTTATTTCCATATTGCAACCTAGTCAAGCTCTTTAATGCCTATATAATAGAGGATGCCGATCAATTCATTCCCTCTGGTTTATGGATCTTTTAAAAGCGATTCTGTTCGATTATTCAAAAGGATTTTTTAAAAAAATAGTCTGTTCCCTTCCTGGACCCACTGAAATCAGCACTATTGGTATTTCAGCCATATCTTCTATAATTTTTAGATAGTCTCTGGCCTTTTTAGGTAAATCGTCCAACAATTTCATCTGGCTAAGGTCCTCCTTCCAGCCGGAAAATGTCATATTAATCGGCCTTATCGATTTGATCTGGCTGATATTGGCTGGCATATGATAATGTCGGGTACCTCTAATATCGTATTCAGTGCAGATATTGAGTTGAGGAAGGCCGCTCAACACATCAAGTTTTGTGATAGCCAGCCCATCCAGTCCATTGATCCTGACGGCGTCTTTTAATACAACACCATCAAGCCACCCACAGCGACGGCGCCTGCCTGTGGTTGAACCGAACTCGTCCCCCTTTTCCTGTAAATGGTCTCCAACCGCGTCCTCAAGTTCTGTTGGAAAAGGACCGGCACCTACCCTTGTAGTATAGGCCTTGCAAATTCCCAGCACTTTATCGATCTTACTGGGACCTATCCCCGCCCCACAGCAGGCCGCTCCGGCCACGGTATTTGAGGATGTTACAAAGGGATAGGTGCCATGATCAATATCCAGCTGGGTACCTTGAGCACCCTCAAAAAGTACATTTCTTCCATTATGAATTGCATCATCTATCAATACAGAGACATTGTCTACAAAAGGGGCGAGACGCTCGGCATAATTTTGAAACTCGCCATAAATGGTCTCTGGATCAAGTGGATCGGCATTCAGCAACTCAGTAAGATAAAAATTCTTTTCTTTTACGTTATCCTCGAGTTTGTCTCTAAAGAGTTCAGGATCAAGAAGATCCGCTACCTTGATTCCATTTCTGACTATTTTGTCATCATAGCACGGGCCTATGCCTCGTCCCGTAGTCCCAAGCCTTTTCCCCTCAGCCATGACCGCCTCTCTGGCATGGTCCAGTGCCCTGTGGTACGGCATTATGACATGCGCGTTTGAGCTGAGTCTCAATCTATCGGCGGTTACAGGCCTGCCTCTTGAGGCAAGCCCATCAAGTTCCTGAATAAAGATTGAGGGATCAATTACAATTCCGTTCCCAATCAGGCAGAGTTTGTCATCATTTAGAATTCCGGAAGGAATAAGGTGAAAAATAAATTTTTCGCCGTCTACCACCAGGGTATGGCCGGCATTATTTCCACCCTGAAAACGCACTATGACATCCGCGTACTCTGTTAAGAGGTCCACTATCTTCCCTTTGCCTTCATCACCCCACTGCGTTCCCACAACTACCAGCGTCGACATAAAAAAGCCCTCCCTTCTTTACTTTTGCGGCCATTCAGGATACTTAGATCATTTAAAAAAGTCAAACAAACTGCCCCTGGGAAACAGCTCACAGGTAATAGCTCATTGAGGAAACAGGTATCCAACAACCACTAACTATGAACTGCGAACTACAAACTACGAACCAAAAATCCAGCTCGCCACTGTTCCTTATAGATGGCAGTTCCTATCTTTACAGGGCTTACTTTGCCATACGTCAGCCCATGACCAGCCATGATGGATTCCCCACCAAGGTAATATACGGCCTTACAAATATGCTCTGGAAGGTTCTGAGAGAAAAGGATCCCGAATATGTGGCTATGGTTTGGGACGCCAAAGGCCCTACATTCAGATACGACCTCTATAACGATTACAAGGCAAACAGACCTGCCATGCCTGATGATATGAGCGTTCAGATCCCATATGTAAAAGAGATAGTAAATGCCATGGGGCTCACACAGCTCGAGGAAAAAGGCTATGAAGCAGACGATATAATTGCCACACTGGCACGACGCCTCGGTAATCAGAACATTATAATTGTTTCCGGCGACAAAGACCTACTGCAGTTGATCGGACCACGAGTCAGCATATGGGATTCCATGAAAGACGAAGTTACAGATCTTGATAACTTTTATGAAAGATTCGGTCTTGAACCGGTTCAATTCCTGGATGTAATGACACTGACAGGCGACACCTCGGACAACATCCCCGGCGTGCCCGGAATCGGCTTAAAGACTGCACTAAAACTCATAAAGAATTACGGCTCAGTGGATAATCTCATCATGCATCTGGATGAACTCCCAAAGGGCAAATTAAAAGAAAGTCTTGAATTACAAAAGGATCGCCTGGACCTCTGGCGAAAGCTTGTAAGCCTGGCAGACGACATAGCTGTCTCCCTTGACATCAATGCATTTCGCAGACGCCCACCTGACCAGCAAAGACTCAGGAAGCTCTTTAAACAGTTCAATCTTACACGCTTTTTAGACCAGATGGTTCCGGAACAGACCATCTCATTTAAGGAATACGAGCTGATACAATCCCAAACAGATCTTGCCCGCTGGGCAGAGATGGCACGAAAGGCTTCAAGATTAGTCATCGATACGGAAACCACGAGTGAATTCCCCATGAAGGCAAAGATTGTCGGCATATCCGTCTGCATTACACCGCCAAAGGCCGCTTATATCCCTATTGGGCACAAAAGCCAGGAACCCCAACTCAATTTATCTCAGGTGGCCAAGGTCCTGGGGCCCATATTTTCAGACGGAAAGATAGAAAAAATCGGGCAGAATATAAAGTATGATCTGATTGTCCTTGCCAACCATGGGATGGAGCTGAACGGTATATCCATGGACACAATGGTGGCCTCTTACTTGCTTAACCCCTCAAAACGTCGTCACAACCTTGCCGAGATAGCTCAAGACGTGTTGGGGCATCACATGATATCCTTTAAAGAGGTCACTAAAACACAGAAAAGGGTGAAAAATTTTGCATATGTGCCCCTGCCGCTTGCCAGAGATTATTCCTGCGAAGATGTTCATGTAACTTCTCTGGCACACAACACACTGCGGAAAAGGTTAAAAGAGAGCAACCTGTGGGAACTGCTTGAGCGGGTTGAAATACCGTTGATACGGATTATCGCTAAAATGGAGATGTCTGGAATTCTTGTCGATAGAGAAGGCCTTGATGCGCTGTCAACAGAATTTTCCCAAAGGCTGTGTGACCTAGATAAAAAAATTATCAGGCTTGCCGGAGAGCCATTCAATATAAATTCTACAAAACAACTGGCAGAAATATTGTTTGTAAAACTCAGACTTCCTCAGATAAAAAAGACCCGTAAGAAGACTGGTTATTCCACAGACGTAGATGTACTCAAGGAACTTGCCCAATCTCACGAGCTTCCGCAACAAATCCTTATCTATAGAAATCTGTCAAAGCTCAAATCTACTTATGTGGATGGGTTAAAGAGGATGGTCAATCCCGATACAGGACGGGTCCACACGTCTTTTAATCAGACCGTCACATCCACCGGCAGGCTCTCATCCAGTGATCCTAATCTTCAAAACATCCCAGTCAGGACAGAAGAAGGCAGACGAATCAGGGCGCTCTTTATCCCTGCGCCCGGGAACCTACTCTTATCCGCAGATTACTCTCAGATAGAACTGAGAGTCCTCGCACACTATTCCGGGGATAAAGCCTTGATAAATGCCTTCAAAAATAATGAAGATATTCACCGTATCACCGCAGCAGAGGTCTTTAGCGTATTCCCTGAGATGGTTACGCCCGAAATGCGCAGAGCGGCCAAGACAGTTAACTTCGGAATAATATACGGAATAAGCGCCTTTGGTCTGGCAAAGGAACTGGGTATTGGGAATAAACAGGCTAAGGAGTTTATCGATCGCTATTTTGAAAAATATCCCGGTGTAAAACGCTACATGAAGGAAACTGTAGAAAAGGCCAAGGAGCAGAAGTGCGTCACCACACTGCTTGGCCGCAGGCGCTATATCCCTGACATTAAAAGCAGGGTCAGGGCCGTGAGAGAATTCGCCGAGAGGACTGCCATCAATACACCTATTCAGGGCACCGCGGCAGATATAATAAAGTTGGCCATGATAGAAGTTGACTCAAATATTCAAGCAGAAAAGACGTCCTGCAGGTTGTTGCTCCAGGTACACGATGAGCTGATAATTGAAGCGTCTGAAAAAGAGATAAAAAGAATCAGCATAATGGTAAAAGAGACTATGGAAAACGTAATGGATCTTGCCGTGCCCCTGAAGGTGGATATTCGCTGGGGGGTTAATTGGGCCGAGCTTGAAAGTAAATAGCTGGTTGCTATACTTAAAAAAAGTAGCGTACTCTCAATTCCAGCTTATTACTGTTCATCTTTTCGCCATACTCAGTGGATGTCCCTCCATTAAGATACGAAAAACGCAGCCTTAACTCCCAGTTGGTAAATCCCGTATAGACAAGCTGCGGGCTTATGGAGTAACTCTTGTCATCAAGGTTGATAATTGTGAAAAGACCGGGTGAAAAGTACAGAATATCAAAGGGTTCTTTTTGAGTAAATCTTGCGTAGAGATAATTACGGCCTGCTTGCGGCCTGCCATAACTTCTCAGGCCAATGTCTCTTGCCCTCTCAAGGAGTAGATCGCTGCCTGAGGCAAGAAACTGGTTTTCACCGTCTGAAATGAGTTGAAAAAAACGTCCCATCTCTTCTTCGGTATATCCGGCATCATTGTGGTAATATTCAATAATGCCGGTTATATCATTTTCAGTTAAATAGCGGAGGCCAATGAGACAGGAGACTGCCGCAGTCTCCCTGAACACGGCGGAATCATCATCCTGCAGAACTACTCTTTTCTGATCGGGAACATAGCCAAGCTCTCCGTGAATTTCAAAATTTGGAGCCAGATTTCTGGAAAAATCCATGCCATAACGAGTGGAACGACTGTCACCTGTGTAAAAGATCAG
>DQXT01000089.1 GCA_011042225.1 Deltaproteobacteria bacterium
CGGCGTGAAAGGCCGGTGTCCTTGACCTGACTAGACGACGGGGACTCTGGTAGGCCGTGCTGGATTCGAACCAGCGACTCTCTGCTTAAAAGGCAGATACTCTGCCAACTGAGTTAACGGCCCGCTTTAAAAATCGGCCAATCAAATCAGACAGCCGATATCGATATCATGCGTATTATGCATTGTCAAGAAAACATAAATTAATAAACAGAATCTCATTCACTTGACGCCCTTTGTCAAGGGTACTAAAAAAGGTAACTATGACTGAGATTAACACTTATCTTCCACCCCCTCTAACTATAGGTGATTTAACCGCACCCATTCCTATCATACAGGGAGGTATGGGGGTTGGTGTGTCTATGGCAGGGTTGGCCTCTGCTGTAGCCAGGGCCGGAGGTATAGGCATTATAGCATCCGTCCTTATCGGCATAGATGAAAAGGACTTTCACAAAGACCCTCAAATTGCCAACTACCGAGCCCTTAAAAAGCAAATCCGTCTAGCCAAGCAAGCAGCTCCCAAGGGCATAATTGGTGTAAACATCATGGTTGCCCTCAGTGACTATAAAGAGACAGTCCGTACTGCAGCAGAGGCAGGAGCGGATCTTATCATCAGTGGAGCAGGGCTTCCACTCGGGCTTCCTGGCCTTATACCGGAAGGCTGCAACACAAAGCTTGCCCCGATTGTTTCTTCAGGTCGGGCGGCTGAAATTATCTGCCGCAGGTGGGCTTTGCACTTTTCTCATCTGCCTGATGCCATTGTTGTTGAAGGCCCTAAGGCAGGAGGACATCTAGGATTTAGAGCAGAAGAAATCGACTCCCCTGAAAACTATATTGAAAACCTCGTACCCCAGGTCATTGATGCAGTAAAACCCTTTGAACAAAAAAGCGGACAGACTATACCCGTAATCGCAGCTGGCGGGATATATACAGGCGAGGATATCTACAAATTTATCCAGATGGGGGCCGCAGGGGTCCAAATGGGAACGCGTTTTGTGGCCACCCATGAATGTGATGCCTCTGATAAGTTTAAGCAGGCCTATATCAAGGCAAAAAAAGAAGATGTCACTATAATAAAAAGCCCGGTTGGCATGCCTGGAAGGGCACTGAAGGGCAGTTTTATTGATAAGGCCGAGGCAGGGGCAAAGAAACCTCGTAAATGCCTATGCAAATGCATCAAAACTTGCCATTATCCCGATACACCATATTGCATCGGCATGGCCCTTATAAATGCCCAGAGAGGAAATATTAGCTCAGGTTTTGTCTTTTGCGGCTCAAACGTATGGCGGGTAAACAAGATAGTATCAGTCCAGGAACTCATGGACGATCTGGTGCAGGGCTATATAGAGACCGCCAGAAAGGCCGAAGGGTCTAAATTATATCAATCCAGCCGTAGGCATCCTCGGTCTTCCCATACTGCAAACCCGTAATTTCATCAAAGAGCCTCTGGGCCAGATTTCCAGTCTTGCCCCCGTTAATGGGATAGTTTTCGCCTTTATAATACAAGGCCCCCACTGGAGAAATGACTGCGGCTGTGCCGGTTCCGAAGCACTCCTTGAGGACCTTGTCCTTTGCCTTATCAAGGACCTCGTTAATGCTGATCGGTCGCTCTTCGACTTTAAGCCCCCAGTCTCGAGCAAGACACAATACCGAGTCCCTGGTAATGCCGGGTAATATGCTCCCGTTTAGTTCAGGTGTGACCAGGGTATCTTCCAGAAGGAAGAATATGTTCATTGTCCCGACTTCCTCTATATAATGTCGCTTTGCCGCATCAAGCCATAGTACCTGGGTAAAACCAAGTTCATGCGCTTTCTCAGAGGCCATAAGGCTTGCAGCATAATTTCCAGCGGTCTTGGCCTCACCTACGCCACCTGATACCGCCCTCACATACTGGTCCGTCACAAAGATCTTTACAGGATTGAAACCCTCGGCATAGTATGCCCCTACCGGGCTCAATATTACTGACAATAAATATTCTCTGGCAGGACGAACTCCCAAAAAGGCCTCGGTAGCAATCATAAACGGCCGTACATAAAGAGATGTCCCGGTGGCTTCAGGCACCCAGCGTCGATCAATCCGAATAAGTGCCTTGATGGCTTGAAGGAGCTCATCCTTATCCACCTGAGGCATACACATACGCCACGCAGAATGATTCAGGCGGTCCATGTTTTCCCCTGCCCTGAACAGCCTGATCTGGTCATCCTTACCACGATAGGCCTTGAGTCCTTCAAATATGGCTTGGCCGTAATGCAGACACGCTGAGGCGGGATCAAGAAAAAAGGCGGCATAGGGCACTATCCTTGCATTATGCCAGCCGGTCTCCGCCTTATAATCCATTAAAAACATGTGGTCTGAACGGTGTTTACCGAAACTCAAGTTAGAAGAAGGGGGGAGATCTTTCCGTTCTGATTCGGGCAAAAGTTCTATTTCAATATGCATGATGGAGTTCATCCTTTCCATAAAAGTAAGTATTTCACTTTAGCCATGGACCGAAACTAATTCAATAGTTTGATTATAAGGTTGGATTATTCTATTTCAAAAACTGTTTATTTAACCAAGAACGCACATAAATGGTCCTGAAGGCATCGGCAGGACCTATGGTATGCGGAAAATAAGGAAGCCATAAACGCGAGCCTGTACCGGGGGCATTCCCTGCGATCGGGCCGTCACTTATAGGCTTCGGCTGCAGATTATCAAAACGCACTACACCAACGGAATCGACATAAGTCAGAGAAAGGTCCAGGATAGGACGAACAACAGTGAGACGTCCATAGTCATTTTCCGCCAAATCCACAGCTCCCCAGCGTCTTTCGGTAAAACTCTCAAACCATAGACCCTGCCGGTACTCGCCGGTTATCTTGTCAAGCATCCTGGGTACAACCCAGTCTTCATACGGCAGATCAACATAGGCCTTTACAGCGGCCTCCACCTCACTGCTGCCCTGGATCGCTAAGTAACTCCAGTCATCATAATCAGGAAAATCCTGTCTGATCACGGACCTTCCTCGATCCTGGACAGCCCATACCGCATGGCAAACAGTGCAGTCAACCAGGTCGACGTCTTCCGGCCTATGGCCAATACGTTTTCGGTCCATGGGTGGTCCTGGATGAGATCCTGTTTTATCTCCCAGGTGACAGTCCTTACAAGTCACATCTCGTTCCCTGCGCGTGCAAGGCCCTGGATAATGGCAGTCGGTGCATGTCATACCAGCCACCCTGTGCACATCAGGGGCCATATCGTGCCACTCCAGACCATAGGGCCTCTGAATGTGATTACCCTCAACCAAGGGTACGCGAAAGTCATCTTCATAATCCATCTCGAACCGTCCATAATAATCCCAACCAACGAAATTTCCATAGTGGCAGGAAAGACACCTAATATCAGGGACTTGTCTGAGAAACCTGTGGTCCAAGGGCCCTTCGGCCTTGATGTTCAGATGACATGCGGCACAGCCGGTATTGCGGGTAGTGCCGGTATAATTATCGCCTTGGTAATAAACGTGACAACGAAGGCATCTCCTCCTGAGCATATCCGAAACAAGTCCCCTTTCTGTACAAGGAGGTTCTTCTATGGGTAATTCCAGCAGAGTCGGTACCTGCTCGTCAGGGAAAAAAGCAGACCAAACCGCTCCTATCATACCTGACAGGGTAAAATGGCTGGAGGAATCGGCAATTATCACATCCCCGGCATGACATCTTCCACAAGTGCGTGCCATATAGGTCGGATGGGCCGGCATCGGAACCAAGCCATCATGGGCCTGAGCACGGGTATAGCCTTCGGGTCTCCCTTGATGACAGGCAATGCAGCCGATATCATGGGCAGGGTCCAATTCAACGCTGTGGCATCGTCTACAGCCCGATACGCCAAGAGATGAATCCATAAAAGGAGGTTGACATGCAGAAAGAAGGCAAATTAGAAATATATTAATACACAGATAAATCATTTAATTTGGGTGCTGACTTAATAAATGCCTGATGTTAATGTGGTACTCGAAATTAATGTTACACTTAAGTCATGCCTTTAGACAAATATAATTTAAAAGCTGCTCTAAGCTATCTGGATGGATTTCAGTTCCATGGTTTTCGTCTGGGCCTTGACCGAATGATCCGCATATTGAATGCATTTGGTAATCCGGAAAAAAACTATCCGTGTCTTCATGTAGCCGGTACCAATGGAAAAGGCTCTGTAAGCGCTATTATTGCAAGTATTTTGCATGCGGCGGAATATAAGACAGGTCTCTATACCTCGCCACATCTATTATCCCTCAGAGAAAGATTCAAGATAGGGAACGCAATGATTTCCGAAGAGGAACTGGAAGAGCAGATCTGGAGAATTAAAGATTTTTTAGAAAAAGGCTATGATCTCAGCTATTTCGAGTTCACCACTGTAATAGCGATGGCCTGGTTTGCGGAACAGGATATTGAACTGGCAACTTTTGAGACTGGTCTTGGCGGCAGGTTGGATGCCACTAACATACTTACTCCCCTGGTCTCTATTATTACCAATATCTCCTTGGAGCACCAAGCCTTTCTGGGTAGCAGTATCTCCGAAATAGCCAGGGAAAAGGCAGGCATAATTAAAGAGGGCGTGCCCTTGATCACGGGTGTCAGAGAACAGCCTGCTCTAGCTGTAATATTGGACAGATGTATTGAGCTGAATGCGCCGTTTTGGGAGCTTGGCCGCGACTTCGATGTAAAAGGGCATGGAAATTCAAAAATAGATTATGAAGGAGAATTTCTAAATATCAAAGGATTGGATCTTGGCCTCATAGGAACGCACCAGGCCATAAACGCCGGTCTTGCCATAGCGGCCTGTGAAAGGTTAATAGGGCAGGGATTCAGAATTACTGATACAGCAGTCAGAAATGGATGCCGAAGCGTCTATTGGCCGGGGCGCGGGGAACTGCTGAGTGGAAGTTGCAGGGTGCTGCTTGATGGAGCCCATAATTTAGGGGGCATACGTGTGCTCAAAGACCTGCTTGTCCGGTTAAATACAACATCAGATAAAGACGGTTGCTTCCATAGTCTTCTGTGGGCCTGTTCGAATGAAGGAGGAGATAAGGACTTTGTATCCATGCTGATGCACATAGCATATCTGTTCAGACGAATCATCATCACGGAACCCCCGGGCCCCAGAGTGCCGGTCACGACAGAAAGCTGGGACGCGAATGACATCCCAAAAGATGTGACTATGGAAAAAGATTGGCAAAAGGCCTTGAATAAAACCCTTTCAAACTGCGGTTCCGGGGATATGCTCTGCGTGGCGGGCTCGCTTTACCTTGTGGGGGCCGTGAGAGAAGAATTGATGAATAGGAGATTTGTCCGGATTTAATGCAACCCCAGCCAAGTCTGTCGCCTGACTCCCTCCACGTTTGTGCAGGCCCGTCTTAAGGCATAACTCTGGCCGACCAGGTATACCTTTTCTTCAGCCCTAGTTATAGCGGTATAGAACCATTTGTTATTGAGCATTATGAAGTGTGAATTGGTAAGCGGAATGACCACAATACGATACTGACTTCCCTGCGCCTTATGGACTGTAAGTGCGTACGCCAGTTCTATGATATCCCCCAGATGATCAAAATAGTATGCCACAACAATCCTTTCCGGATATACAACATAAAACTGCTCCGTCTCAGGATCAATCTTTGAGATAAGACCGATGTGCCCGTTGAATACCCTTCTAAAGCCTTCAGATTCGAAATTTTTCGCCTGTCCTATAAACTTGGCCCAAGGCATTACCTGCATATCCCTGTTTTGCAGGTGAACCACCTTGTCACCTTCTCGAATTGTTATACCGGACTTTGTCACCCCGACGCTTCCATGATTAAGGATATCCTGAAGGTTTGTATTTAATATCTCTGTACCCAATTGGCCTATTCTCATTGGGGTCAATACCTGAAAGTCCCATACAGGGTGGTTGAGACGTCCCTTATATTCCCTGGCAAGACAAAGGATGCGATCAAGAATAGCCTGGTTGTTTTCTTCCCTCAGGAGTTTTAATTCTCTTTCCGTCCGGTCTCTTTTAAGTGCGTAGATATTATGAGGTTCCACCTTTTCAAATGCAAAATCACGCCAACCAGGGGCCTCAACTTCTTCGGGCATCTTTCCCTGACGGATGTCGTTGGCAAAAAGGGTAAGCACACTGCCCTCACTCTGTCGGTAAATCCGGATAAGGTGCACTGCGGATACAAGCCCTGCGGCCAATATGTCTCCAAAGACGTTCCCTGCTCCTATCGGAGGCAGCTGTGCCGGGTCCCCCACCATCAACAACAAGGTTGCCGGCTTCAGTGCCTTGGCAAGACGATAGAAAAGAGGCAGGCTTACCATGGATGCCTCATCCATAATAACCACCTTGTAGGGCAATGGATTCTCCGGCCCGTGCTCAAATCCGCCTTCGCCTTTGTACTTGAGCAGGCTGTGAATCGTCATGGCATTGTATCCTGTGGTCTTGCGGAGCCTGGCTGAAGCCATGCCGGTAAAGGCGCAGCATACTATATCCTCCCGGCCGGCATAGTGCCTTGAGAGCAGATCCAGCACCACCCGGCAGACCGTGGTCTTTCCAGTGCCCGCATAACCGGCAAGACCGAAGGCCATTATGGGGTCGGTGGCTACCCGTAATACTATCTCTCTCTGCTCACTGGCAAATTCAATACACGCGGCACTTTCGTATTGATCAAGGAATTCCTTCACCACATCAGCAGAAATGGTCGGCCTTTTGCAGGCCTTTGATCTTGCAACAAAAAAGTCTCTGAGCCAGTCTTCCATATAGCGGTAAGCTGAAAGACCTATTTTCCCCTTGTCGTCCCTGACTATGGTGCCGTCAAGGATCATTGGTTTTAACACGCCCATTATAAGAGATTCACCCGGAGCTTTCCCGTCCGTTGAAAGCACTTCTTTTACTGCAAGGACAAAGGTCCTGTCAGAAAGATAAGAATGGCCTTCGGTCTCTGCAGTCTCGATAAGTACATGGGTTACAGCCGCCCGGACCCTTTCAGGCGACTCAGGCATAATTCCCAGGCCAAGGGCTATTCTGTCTGCCGTCTTAAAACCTATGCCCCGGACTTCGGTTAAGCTGTAAGGATCCCTCTGTACCGTCTCAAGTGCCTGATCGCCAAAGTGATTATATATCCTTATCAAAAGATTAGGTGTTATCTTGCCGCCGTGTCCTGTCAGATAATCTGACAATGCCCTTAAATTCCTGTGCTTGTGCCAGCTTCGTTTAATAAGGGCAAGACGCTTCTGCTTTATCCCCTTGACCTCGAGAAGTTCCTCCGGCTGATACTCCAGTATATGCAAGAGCTTTCCTTCGCCGTAATGTTCCAATAGCTGGAGCGCGAGCTTCTCCCCTAAACCCTTCACTACCTTGGATAAAAAGAAAAGCAGCTCGCTTCCCATGAGATTACAGCTCGAAAACACAAACTGCCTCCCGTATTTAGTGACGGCCCAGGACCCGGAAAACTGAAATTCCGTGCCTTCCAGACCCGCCTGATTCAAGAGCTCCGGCACATGGCCTACGGCAGTAAATCTTGCCCCTCTGGAAGGATGCACCTTGAGAACGGCAAACCCCGTATCCGGAGAAGCATAGGTAACCCGCTCAATTCGACCGCAAAGTATCATATCTTGATTTGAAGACATAAGCACCATCACATAACTAGCCACATATCTTTTCCATCGTACCTGCAAGTGGCTTTGAAATCATCATAATAGAAAAGTAATAATTGAGCTACCGGCTATAAAATCATATTCCAATCTCTTTCCAGGCAAACCTCCGAAAGGCTATGGTGACGTCCGGATCGGCCAAAAGTTTTTGGAAAAAACAAAATCTAATTTGACATGATCAAAATAATATGTGATGTATAAAAGTTATTAACCGTCTAAAGATTCAGGGTTAACTGGTTTACTGAAAATCTAAACCATGATTCTTGAATCCTGAAAGGAACAGGGGTTAGGATAAAACCAGGGAAGGATATGTCCTGCATACATAAAATTAAGGATATTGAAGTGTGTCTGCGTACTGTGTAAAGGCAGACATAGAACGTAGGCTGAGAGCTGACCTGAAGGTGAACGGGAAAAGGAGCAAACATTATGAACGCATTGGTAGTTTATTCGACTAAGACAAAAAACACGTTGAAATTAGCTGAAGCAATTTATGAAGCCCTTCGTTATACCAAGGAATTGAAATCAATTAACGAAAAACCAAATCCGGATGACTATGATTTTATTGCCGTGGGTTTCTGGGTCAAAGATGGTAAGCCGGATCCTGCTACCATGGAATTCCTGCCCCAAATCAGGGACGGCCAACAGGTCTTTTTGTTTGCTACCCATGCCTCGGCAAGAGACTCCGAACCTATCAGAAATGCCATGAAAATCGCAAAAGAGTTAACCAGCAAAGGGCGTATCGTCGGTACATTCGGCTGTCAGGGAGAGATTTCTCCGGAGATGATGGAAAAGCTCGCCGCACAGGATAAAAAGCCCGGCTGGTTCGCTGATGCGCCGGCGGCAAAAGGACATCCTGATGAACAAGATATCTCTGAGCTTGTTCATCTCATCAATACAATTTGCATCTAAACGGAGAGGGGTGTACATATCAACGGCAGCTCCAAAGAAAGGGCACAGATAGCTCTTACCTGAAGACACTTTACACTTTAGGAGACAAAATGCCGAATACGGTCCATCTGGAGAGGAAAGATTTACCCTTATTACCGGCAGAAATGCGTTTCATAGGCAAGATCTTCTTAAAAAAGTGCCTTTGGAGCCTAAGCGCATTATTGTGAGTGGATTGACCGTAAAATTATTCAAAATCACACCAAGCAATATACTAATAACTGTATTTTGCATTGCCAGATAGAGAAGGAAATTATTTGGGATAAATCAATATGGATTGAGACGACCTTCCAGGATTGTCTCAATCCATTGTTCAAGAAAGCCGTTTGTAGATTTGAATAGAAGCAGAGAATTTACGTAAGGGCTGGATCTAAGGGGCACTTCAAGTTTATGTCTCTTTTAATGCCTTCTTAACCTCTTCAATCAACTCATCAGGATCAATTGGTTTTTCAATATAGCCGTCTGGAATAGTATATTTTGTCAATCCTGTGCTCTCGACAAATTTCTTTTCATCCCGAAGCGGTTGTTTAAACATGAAGTTTCTGAAATCGACTCCTGTAACCTCAGAGACCCCGGTCTGCACGATCACAGGGGTATTGCTCATCTCAGGATCCTTTCTCAACTCCTGAAACATGGCAATGCCACTTTTTTTGGGCATCATCAGGTCGAGTAAAACTAGATCAGGCTTCTCCTTGCGCAACAGTTCCAACCCCTCCATCCCATTACTGGCACTTATGCTTGAATAACCGTTCTCTTCAAGAACTGCACTGATATAGGTTATAATATCAGGCTCATCGTCCACTATAAGTATCTTTTTTGCCATTTCCTTCTTTACTCCTGTAATTACTGAGAAAGCCCTTAAATAAACCTGTTTCTTAATCTGAACAAATACATAGCACAGAATGTTCCGTCTTGAAAGACAAAATGGCGATAAGTGAAGTTTTTTCCCAGTGTGCTCTGCTTTAATTTAACAAAAACCCAAATTAAGATATAATATACTAACTCTACCAAAGCAAGGCTTGATTACGGTACGGTCTTCTGATTATGCAAAAGTTCATTCATGAGCAAGGTGTGAATATATCAGTGAAATCAAAATCGGGCCAAGTGATTACCTTTTTCGTTAGACTCCCTCGGCATATGCCAAAAGAAATTCAGTAAGCTTCTGAGAGAGTGAATGATGAAAAGGCATAAAGGACTTAAGGTCGCAATTGTGGGTGGTGGTATTGGGTGCAGGGCGATTATGGATATGATATTTGCTGAAACGCTGCGCCAGCTTCACATGGAAATCATAGCTGTCGCAGATATCAATCCAGAGGCCCCTGGTTATCGCTATGCCCAGAAAAACGGTATATATACGACAATGGACTACCGTGATCTATACAAGCTCAAGGATCTCAACATGATCCTCGAATTGACTGGCCGTGATGATGTGGCCAATGAAATTTCCCGCAGTAAGCCAGAGCATATTCGGCTGATGGACCACGTCGCGGCACGGGTCTTCTGGGATGTCTTTGAGATTGAAGAAGAAAGACTTGCCGACGGAAAACAGGCAGAGGAAGCAATCAAAGAGAGCAAAGAGAGATATCGTACAGTTCTGGACGCGTCTCCCGACCCTGTTGTTGTCTATGATATGAAGGGTAAGGTTACTTACATAAATTCGGCGTTCACACGAATTTTCGGGTGGGTATCAGACGAGCTTAAGGGAAAGAAATTACTTTACATACCGGATGAGAACTGGCCTGAGACCCAAATGATGATTGATAAGGTGCTGGCAGGAGAAGATTTCTCTGCTATAGAAAGCCGTCGATATACCAAAGGAGGAAATATTATTGACGTCAGTATAAGCACGGCTATCTATTTGGATCGGGGCGGGAATCCGGCGGGCAGTATCCACACTTTAAGAGATATCACCGCGCGCAAGCAATCACAGGAGATGCTTAAAAAGGTTCGCGATGAGCTGGAGCAACGCGTCAAAGAGCGTACTGTCGAATTAACGGCAGTAAATGAGCAACTGCGGCGCGAGATAGAAGAAAAAAAACAGTTCGAAAAGGGATTAAAGGTTTCGGAAGAAAAATATCGCGTCCTGTTTAACTACGACCCAAACTGCCTGTTTATGGTCGAAATGGATTCAGCCAGGATCCTGGACTTGAACAAAGCCGCCACCAAAGTATATGAATATGACCGGGAAGAGTTGATGGAAATGTCCCTTTTTGATCTATTAGATAAGGAGGATGTGCCGCGGCTCAGCAAAGAGCTTGGCCGCCTCACGGAAGAGGGAGATTATGTGTTTGTACCTAAGCTGTGGGCCAGGAAGAAAGATGGCGTTGATTTCTACATTGATCTTCATGCCCGGGTCGGGAAATTCCGGGAAAGACAGCTTGGATCTCTTGGTCTGTCCCTGATTGTCAGGACTGTAGATATTACTCTCGGCCTTGAACGGCAGGCCCAACTGGTTCAGGCCAGCAAGATGGCAACCCTCGGCGAAATGGCGACCGGTATAGCCCATGAGCTTAATCAGCCCCTGAATGTGATGCGCATAGGAGCCGATTTTATTACCAAGATGATAAGGCGCGGGCAGGAGATTTCAGACGAACAGCTATTGACAGTGAGCCGTAACATAAATGAGCAGGTGGAAAGGGCCACAAATATAATCAACCATTTGCGCGAGTTCGGCCGGAAGGGTGATTTCAGGGTTTACCCGGTTGATCTGAACCAACCTATCAGAAATGTGTTTACGATCATGGGCGAACAGCTCAAACTGCAGAATATAGAGGTTAATCTGGAGACAGATAATGCCATTCCCAAAATCATAGCCGACAGGAACCGGCTGGAGCAGATTTTTTTAAACCTGGTGGCTAATGCCAGGGATGCATTGAAAGAAAAAGGGCCGAAGGATATCAGGAAGATCACCATTACCACTTATCTTGAAGGAGATTTGGTTGTGGCTGAGGTCTCTGACACGGGTGAGGGCATGTCGGAACAAATCAGGGAAAAGATATTTGAGCCCTTCTTTACGACAAAAGATGTAGGAAAGGGGACTGGCCTGGGTTTGTCCATTACCTATGGCCTCATAAGTGATTTTAAAGGCGGAATTGACGTTGAATCGATCCCGGACGTCGGTACCACGTTTAGGATTCGATTTCCTACCTCTGAAGAATAGAGGAAATCCGAATGAAGAAAGTATTGATTATTGACGACGAACGGCCCATCCTGGAGATACTGGATCTCTCCCTGACCAGTGAAGGGTATGAAGTGCTGACTGCCGAAAATGGCGAAAAGGCTCTGGAAATTTTTGAGAAACAACGCCCCAAGCTCGTCTTGACCGATATCAAGATGCCTGGAATTGACGGTATAGAGGTACTGAAAAGGATCAAAAAAGTCGACGACCAGGTAGAAGTCATCGTTATCACCGGCCACGGTGACATGGACACAGCTGTGGCAGCACTCAAGTATGGGGCCTCTGATTTCGTAACTAAGCCGCTCAAGGATGAAGTCCTGATGGTTTCAATCGAAAGGGCATGGAAAAAAATAGCCATGAGCGAGCAATTACGAAATTATACCCAGAATCTGGAGCACAAGACAGAACAGTATAAACGCGCCCTTCAAAAGGCCCAGGCAGAAATGATAAAAGCCGAGCGACTTGCCTCTATAGGGGAGACTGTGGCCAGCTTGGCCCATTGTATAAAGAATATCTCGACCGGCCTGGGCGGCGGCATGTATATGGTCCACACAGGCATGGCCAAAGAAAAACCCAATATGATACAGGAAGGTTGGTCCATGTTCCAGCGCAACCTGGAGAGGGTCTCGGATCTCGTCCTGGACCTATTAAGATATGCGAGACAGACGGAACCTCAACTAACGCCGTGCATACTTAATGATATTGTATCCGATGTGGTGAGGGCTTTTAAGAAATATGCCGATGATAACCAAATCAGGTTGGATAAGGTCCTATATCCAAATCGTACCGAGGTCTACATCGAACTGGACAGTATACAGCGGATGATAGGACATCTGGTCTCGAACGCCATTGACGCATGCATCTATGACGCAGATACATCAAAAAAATGGAAGGTGACGGTTATTACCAGGGTGGAAAGGGATGTCGACTACGGCGAGATCATTCTTATTGAAGTTACTGACAACGGATGCGGGATGACAGATGAGATAAAGTCACATCTCTTTCATAAATTTTTTACTACAAAAGCAGGACGTGGCATAGGCCTTGGTCTTCTGGTTACGCAAAAGATCATTCGCGATCATGGCGGCGAGGTCTCAGTGGAGTCAGAGTTCGGGAAAGGGACAACAGTGTTAGTTCGACTGCCAACAAAAGTGCCTGAGGAATATTCTCGGGCGCTTTCAGGTAATGGGTAAATTCCCACAGGCAATAACGAATGAAAATGTCCTTCGTTGGTAGGACAAATTCCCTTTTATTAATCCGGAGGCATTGCTATAGTAAAATATTTGGAATGGATATAGCGTATATAAAATTTACCCATCACACCTCACACAATACGATAAAACATTATTTGTTTTCAGATCTTCGATGTGGATTCTTGCCAAAGGAGCTTGAAGATGAGAATGAAAAAATTATTTATCACCATGCCCACATGGCTTCTTGCGTTATCTTTCTTTGCCTTTAACACACCGCATCTTCTAGCTGAAAAAGAGAAGGCCTACTATGTTGGAATGGATAAGTGCAAAGAATGCCATCCAGAACACGTAGAAAGCTATCGCTCCTGGAAATACTCAAAAAATTTTAGAGTTTTACAGATGAGAAAAAAAGATCATGATCCTAACTGCCTGCCCTGTCATACGACTGGCTTTGGGAAAACAGGAGGATTTGTTAATGTGGAAAAAACTCCGCATATGATCAACAAACAGTGTGAAAGTTGCCATGGTCCGGCCAGCTTACATCTAAAGGCCCCAACCAGGCTGGAACATCAAAAGACATTGAGCATTCCAAAGAATATCTGCACAAGCTGTCATAGCGGACACCGGCATCCGGGATATTAACGCTGAACCTTATATAACATATGATCCCGGGGGAATTAAGGTACAAATGAAATGATACCTCTTTTGGATAGATTATGGGGAAGGCTCCACATAACCAGTGTCACACAAAAGGTGATAATGGGTATGAGTTTAATTTTAATCACTGTAATAGGTATTCTAACTTACTACGACATGGTGACGCGAATTAAATATCATCTCGAAAAGCAGGAAGAAAGGGCATATGAGATCAGTAACACTGTAATGAGGAGTATTGAGTACCCCATGCTCGACGGAGACATGGAGGACGTGCAGGCGATTCTGGAAAGCTTGTATAAATTAAGGGACTTGAGAGTTGTAAATCTTTGCGATCTTACAGGCATAATCCAATACAGTGGATTACCAGACAATATAAAAAAGCCTGACTATTCACTGGCCACCGAAGAGGCATTAGACACGGGTTCCCTGGTTAAAGACCTGGAGGTTTACGGGGAAGAAAAAATACTTCTCCATGCCATGCCTATCCCGAATGAGGAAACCTGCTATAAATGCCATGGAAGTGAAAATGAAATATTGGGGATTTTAACCGTAGGAATTAGCTGGGACCCGGTAGAGGAACGAGTAACGGAAATGCGTAACAGAGAGGTTATCTGGGGCCTGGCTTCTGTTATTATCGTGGGTATTTTTTTATTCATTTTCTTATCTAAATTCGTTACCAAACCCCTCTCTTCCCTTACACGATTAACCGATGAAATCAGCCGCGGGAAAGCAGGGTTTGATTTTGGCAGACAGGTCAAGTGCTGGGAGATAGAAAAATGCACAAAAACCGAGTGCCCTGCATATGGAAAAACCAATACAATGTGCTGGTACGTTGACGGGACACTCTGTTTTGGTCAGCCGTCAGGAAGCTTTCCAGAGAAACTGGATGAATGTCGTACATGCAAAGTGTATAGAACTCATGTTGGTGACGAGATGATCCAGTTGGCGGATTCCTTCAAGCATATGGTATCTAAACTGGACATCTCTGAAAAAGAGATAAAAAAATTAGAACAAAAAACCCAATTAATCCAGGCCAGCAAGATGTCCACCTTGGGCGAAATGGCATCAGGCATAGCCCACGAGTTAAATCAACCGCTAAGTGTTATTAGAATGGGTGCTACGTTTCTGTCAAAGATGATCGACAAGGGTAAAGAAATTCAGGATGAAGAATTAAAAAATGTGGTTAAAGAAATTGTTGGTCAGGTGGACAGGGCATCGTCAATCATAAATCATATGCGGGACTTTTCAAGGATTGGTGTCGAAACGACAGAGCTTGATGTGAATGAGCCTATCCGAAATATCTTTGGAATATTGGGACAACAGTTTAAAGTACGCAATATAGAGGTGGAAATGGATCTGGATGATAACCTGCCTCATATAATGGCAGATAGTAATAAGTTGGAGCAAGTCCTTTTGAACCTAGTTGTCAATGCCCGGCAGGCCATTGAAGAAAAAGGTGAATCAGGCGGCAAAGTAACAATAAAGTCATTTCCAGACAAAGGGCAGGCCGCTATTTCTGTGTCTGATACAGGAATTGGTATCCCAGAACATATACTGGATAAAATATTCGAACCGTTCTTTACTACTAAAAAGGTTGGAGTGGGAACGGGATTAGGCCTGTCTATCAGCTATGGAATTGTCAAAGATTATGGGGGAACCATAGATGTAAAAACAGAGGTGGGAACTGGTACAACATTTCTGTTGAAATTTCCTCCATGTTCAAATGCTAAATAATGGTTATCTGTTCACGGCTTTAAACTTTAAATTGGTAAGTAGAAATTTGCTTAAGATAAAACGAGTTTGCAATTTGGATTTTTAAAAATCGGCAGAAGAATTATCAGAAAACGCTTAAATAATGTTCTGACAATAAGGGAAATCTATTGAAGCTTTTACTTATTGATGATGAAGAGGCGGCAAGGAAGATTGTTGGAATGTCGCTGAGAAGTGACGGCTACGAGGTACTTACAGCAGAGGATGGCAAAAGCGGCCTTGAGTTATTTGAGAAAGAAGACCCCCCAATTGTCTTAACTGATATAAAGATGCCTGGCATGGATGGCATCGAGGTATTGAAAAGGATTAAAGAAATAAGCCCTGAAACTGAGGTGATAGTGGTTACCGGGCATGGCGATATGGATGTGGCTATCCAATCTCTTCAACTCGAGGCCTCTGATTTTGTCACCAAGCCTATTGTGGACGAAGCCCTGACAGTTGCCTTAAAACGGGCAAAAGAAAGACTTCGTTTAAGGAGAATGCTCAAGAAGTATACTGAGAACCTGGAAGATAAGGTAAAGCAAGCCACAGAGGAGTTAAGGCGGAGGTATGAGTTTGAAGACAATCTGATCCAACATTCCATCGACGGTATAATCGGCACTGATAAACAGGGAAAAATAATGGTTTTTAATCAAGGGGATGAGAGAATATTTGGATATTCCAAGGATGAAGTAATAGGGAAAATTGATATTAGCAGTCTTTATCCACCAGAGACATCTGAAGAAATCATGAAAGGTATGCATAAGAAAGAAGGAGAAAGGCAGGAAATGCATGCCTGGCGGGAGACCTTTGTTTTGGGAAAAAACGGTGACAAGATACCGGTTAAGTTTTCAGGAACTGTTCTGTATCAAGATGGTGAGGTCATCGGCAGTGTGGGTTTTCTCCACGATCTGAGGGAAATAAAGCAGCTACAGCGGGAATTGATCAAGTCCGAAAGGCTGGCTGCCACTGGAGAAACTGTAGCAGGACTTGCCCATGGTATCAAAAACATCTTAGGCGGTCTTAAGGGAGGGGTCTATATAGTAGAAAACGCACTTAAAAAAAAGGATATGCATGCTCTTCGCAATGGCTGGGACATGGTGAAAAGGAATATTGACAGGATCTCCGACTTGGTTATGGATCTCCTTAACTATTCTAAAGAACGTGAGCCTGAATATGAAAAGTGCTCTCCTAATGCAATTGCGAAAGAGGTGTGTAACCTAATGGATGCCAAGGCAAAAGAATCCGGAATAAAGATTGTCAGAGATTTTGATCCAAACATAGGCGAGGTAACTATAGACCCCAAAGGAATACATCGCTGTCTCCTCAACTTGGTTTGGAATGCCATTGATGCCTGTGAATTCGATGAAGACGAAGGCAAAGAGTACATGATAAGGGTAACTACAAAGCGCGAAGGTGATGAAGCGTTTATTCTTCAGGTCTCTGACAATGGTTCCGGTATGGATGAGACCGTAAGAAAGCAAATCTTCACCTCTCTATCCAGCACCAAGGGGTCAAAAGGTACGGGTCTCGGCCTGCTTGTTACCCAGAAAACAGTCCATGAGCATGGTGGAACTATAAAAGTAGACTCTGAACCTGGGAAAGGGTCAACTTTTGTCATCAGGCTGCCTTCTGAGCCGTACCTGCGTAAAGTCTAACCCCCCTCTACTTACAAACCCAAGAGCGCCGCTATATCAGGATGTTTGGTTATGACCTTGGCAAATTGTGCTGTGCGACGGTCCAGGCGGTTCTCCAGGATTGTGGCAGTCTTTTGCATAACCAGAAATCCCATGGTGTGGTTTTGATCAAGAAGGGCCTTAAATTTGTCGCCGGGCAGGACCAGGATGTCGCATGGTTCCATACAAACAGCAAGGGATGTATGGACGACGAGTCCGGGAAGCATGGCAGACCAGCCGAATGAGTACCCAGGCTTGATTGCCCCAAGGGAAATAATAAGGGCTGAAGCAAGCTCTGTCTGTAGTAATACCTTCCCTTTGGTCAATGAATAAAAATGTGAGGCATCACTACCTGGTTCGTAAATGATCTCCCTTTCCGCAAACGATTGCTCTTGAGCCAGGGGAAGCATCTGTTCCAGCATGACTTCAGTCAAATTCTCAAAGAGTCGAATTCTTTTGAGTTGTTCTATAGAAGCCAAATATTTATTTCTCCTCTCCGTGCCTGCATTTTTCCATTTTTAAATTATATTACATTAACAGATAAATTAACACTAAAAAAATGGTAGCTGTAGCCGCACTGATTCCTATGGGTGAAGTGTGTGTTTGCAAGGCCGCTCGAGTTCTTTCAACCTTTCCCTCAAGGTCTTTTCCCTTTATGCCAGCGACACTCCATAGGGGAATCATAACCCCAAGACAGAGGACCTCAGGCCAGCGTTGAGATATGCGGCAGATAGATCCGGTCAACTCACCCACAATGACCCTGTCAGCGACCCTGGTCAATCCGTTCATGCTGATATCCATGGCCCGGTAAAAAAGCCCGCCACCCTTGCGGTAGAACCAGTCAGCATCAAGATTGACAGCCCTCAGCTCAGATGGAGACATGCCGGAAAGCGTAAGAAGTATAAAGGCAAAAGCGGCAAAGAAAATTAGCTGGGTCTGACCTACCACATGCGGAACCGTGTATGGTACATACTCAACCGGATATGGGAGAAGACTATACAGGTAACTGGGAAATGACCCGTTGAAGATGCAGAAGAACGCTGCAATGCCCATGGCAATAAGCATGTGAAGAGGTGCCTCTTTGGGTCTCAGCCCTGAATCATGGCCGAAAAACGCAAAAAACGGGATCTTGATACCAGCATGCTCCAGCACACCGACTGATGCAAACAGCAGGATGAACCATATGATCTGCATATGACCGGTAGCAGCTGCGTCCATTACCATTGACTTACTGACAAAACCACTGAAAAGCGGAACGGCTGAGATGGATGCAGCCCCTATTATACAACAGATACAGGTGAGCGGCATGGTCCGGTACAGTCCACCTAATGCGGTGCAGTTGATCTTGCCTCCGGTACGGTACATTACCGCACCCATGGACATGAACAGCAGGGCCTTAAAGAGTATATCATTAACCGCATGGGAAACAGCGCCATTCAGGGCCATTTGTGTTCCAATGCCGATTCCGCATACCATGAATCCTACCTGGTTGATCAGGCTGTAGGACAGCACCCGCCGGAGATTATTTTCAATTACCGCATAGAAAATAGGAAACGCTGTCATAATCGCTCCGATCCAGATAAGGGCTTCAGTACCCGGAAAGGCCCTGGCAAGAGCGTAGACAGCACACTTTGTAGTAAAAGCGCTCAGGAATATGGTCCCGGTAATTGTGGCCTCAGGATAAGCATCCGTCAGCCATGGATGGAGAAAAGGCCAGGCGCAATTTACGCCAAAACCAAGAAAAATTAATAAGGTGGCAAGTCCATTAAGTCCGATATACCCGAACTCAATAGAGCCGGTCTGATTTACGTACAGTACAATGCCTGCCAGAAGACACAGGCCTCCGGCCGCATGAACAAGAAGATATCTGTATCCTGCGCCTTGAGCCGCCTTTGTCCTGCGGGCCCAGATAAGAAAAATGGAGGCTACAGTAAGCATCTCCCAGAAGACAAAGAAAGAAAAAAGGTCTCCGGCAAAGACAACCCCCAGGGCACTGCCGGCATAAACCAGCCCAGCCACATTCTGCACATCGTCTTTTACGTGAATGGCATAGAGAATAGCTATAAAAGATATGAGATGGAAGATGTAACCGAACAGGAGACTCAGCCTGTCCACTTTACCAAAGATAAGATCATATTCCATAAACCCTACAACCCAATGAGTTCCTTCAGGGATGTTGATCAGGTTTATGAAACCTGCTACCGGGATGAGAAGCATATAGGCGCTTTTCCATTTCCCTCTTATCAGGGGAACCAGCAGTCCTCCGATGATAAAGATGGCAGCGGGCGGCAGGACGTCAGTCATAGTAATCCTCTCGTCTTTTCACAAGGGGTCGCAGGATATATTTTGCAGAAAGAACAAGTGCCACAAAGCCGACAAATGCAAATACACAATAGAATTCAGGCCATTCTTCCTGGGGAAAATTGGTGTGCTTGTGAATAAAAAATTCAAGGGCAAGAAGAAAAACGAGCGATAAGAAAAAAGACCATGCCAGTATCTTCATGCTCGCTGGTTTATCAAAAAGATATTTTTTGTCTTCGCTGTTATCTGTTTTCATGGCGTTCCTTCAATAGCCTAAACAACAAATACTTTATCACTGAAGATCTTATTCAAAGAGTCTTAAAAAAGATGAGTCCCAGATACAAAACGCCTATGGTGATAGTCACCCAAAAAATGGTCCGAAAAGGCGGAACAGGTTCATGGCCAAGCTCCATTTTCCCTTCTATTTCGTCGGTCCTATTGTCTGTCATGGCTCATACTCCGCTTATGCTTTGCACCATCATTCTGGCCAGCCTGAGAAAAGGCTGGGGATAAAAAAGCAGAATCACGGAAATTGTAGCGGTGATAACCAAAGGCACCACGCAGAAAGCCGGTGCCTCCTGTACCTTGTTCTCAAACATGGAATCTTCAGGCTTACAGAAGAATGCCTTGTAAACAAATGGCATAAAATAGGCGGCATTCAACAGGGAACTGGTGAGTAACACAAACAGGATCGTTATCTGATGGGCCTGTAGTGATCCCAGGACCAGATACCATTTGCTGATAAAGCCGCCACAAGGGGGCATCCCTATAATACTCAACGAACCTATAAAAAAGGCCGCCATGGTTACCGGCATCCTTCGGCCGATCCCTATCATCTCGCTGATGTTCTTTTTACCCGTAGCCACAAAAATTGCTCCGGCACAGAAAAAAAGGGTGATCTTCCCAAAGGCATGCATCGCAATATGGAGCATTCCACCGGTCATCCCCTTTGGAGAGAGCAGCCCGACGCCCAGAACAATATAAGAAAGTTGGGCAATGGTGGAAAAGGCGAGGAGTCTTTTAAGGTTGTCCTGTGACAGGGCAATGAGCGAGCCGGCCATGATAGTAAAAGATGCAATATAGATTATAGGTACGTTCAGGTCTAGCGAAAGCAAAAGGTCTGTGCCAAAAACCCCTGTCAACACCCTGGCAACGCAAAATACCCCCACCTTCACAACAGCCACTGCGTGCAGTAAGGCGCTCACAGGCGTAGGTGCCACCATGGCCGCCGGAAGCCATGAATGAAAGGGCATGATCGCTGCTTTGGCAAATCCGAAAAGGAACATAAAACAAAGGAGCCCTATCAGAGGCTTTGATCCGGTTCCGGCCAAAAAGCCCTGACTTGCAAAATCAAGAGTTCCAGCCAGGCTGTAAGAGATTAGCATAGCCGGTAACACAAAACCGATTGAGGTTCCAACGATGTATAGCAGATATTTCCGCCCCGAGCTGCGCGCCTCATGGTCCTGATGGTGTGTGACCAGAGGATATGTGGCAAAAGAAAGCATCTCGTAAAAGAGATAGAGGGTAAGCAGGTTGGCTGAAAAGGCCACACCGATAGTAGCTGAAAGGGCCAAGGCAAAGAAACAGAAGTATCTGGTCTGGCTGTGTTCTTTCAACCCTCGCATATAACCTATTGAATAGGCTGATGTTACAATCCACAGTGATGAAGAGACGAGTGCAAACAGCATCCCGAAGGCGTCAACCCTGAGTTTTATCGCAACTCCAGGGATGACCTCGGCAATCGTATATACGATATGAGTACCATTTAAAATCGCAGGCACCATGGAGAGGACGATCAGGAATTTTAGACCGGCTGCCAGAAACGTACACGCCTCTCGGACATTCGGCCGCTTCCCGCTTAACACCAAAATGGGGACAAACAGCAAAGAAACCAGCACGGCCAGCAAGGGTTTTATTGATATGATAGTTTCCATATAAAGAAAGTGCCTACTACCTGATTATTCACGCCATCGCCTCTGGAATGGCGAACCGAATAACATGGTTGACAATATCACCCGTATAAAGACCGACCAGGATCAAGACTGCAGCTACGATCAAGAGCGGAAACACCATAGTAACCGGGGCCTCATCCATCCCTTCCGAATGATTATTGTGCCCGTGATGATCGGCAAAAGGTTCGAAATAGCAGATCTCAAAGACCCTGAAGAACAGGACCACATTGACCAGACTGCTGAATATAAGAGCTGTCATAAAACCATAGTGGCCTGCAGAAATGGCCCCGACGATCAGATACCACTTGCTGAAGAAACCGCAGGTGGGCGGCACCCCGATGATGGACATAGCGCCTATCACCAAGGCCCCCATGGTAAAAGGCATTTTACGGAACAACCCCTTCAGGTCCTCAAAGGCATATCCCTTGACCTTGTAAACAATATTGCCCACAACCATAAAGACACAAAGTGTCATCAGGGCATCGTTTACAATATGGAGGATCGCCCCTGTCATGCCATCCCGGTTTCCAAGCCATGCGCCACCGACCATATAGCCCACTTCCGCCACGACAATGTAGGTCAGCATTTTCTTCAAATTGCGCTCTGCCAGGGCAAGAACGGCGCCCATGACAATGGCGATAACAGCAAGCCAGACAACGGCGTTGCTCACGGCCAAGGTGGTAAAGGCAAATTTAGGGGTAAAAATCGTCAATATGAGGCGGATCATCACATAGACCATCACCTTGGTCACCAGCGGGGCAATCAGGCTGCTGGCCGCAGAGTTGGCATATGTATAGGCATTGGGCAACCAGGCGTGAAGGGGGAAAAAGGCCATCTTGAGCCATACCCCGACCATACAGATGATGAAAGCGGCCAG
>DQXT01000047.1 GCA_011042225.1 Deltaproteobacteria bacterium
CGAAGAATTCAAGGTTGCCTATTCTCCTGAGAGGATAAATCCAGGAGACAGGGAACACTCTCTGACCAACATAGTAAAGGTTGTGTCGGCTCAAGATCAGGATACATTGGAAGAGGTGGCGAGTACTTATGAACTCATAGTGGAGGCAGGCGTATACAGGGCGGAGAGCATAAAGGTGGCTGAAGCAGCCAAGGTCATAGAAAATACACAGCGAGACCTCAATATTGCCCTGATGAATGAGCTGGCAATTATTTTTAATCGCCTGAATATTGATACAAAATCAGTACTGGAGGCGGCCTGCACCAAGTGGAACTTCCTCTCTTTTACACCCGGCCTGGTAGGCGGTCATTGCATCGGGGTTGACCCTTACTATCTTACCTATTGTGCCCAGCAGACAGGTTATCATCCTGAAGTAATTTTGGCGGGCCGGCGCATCAACGATTCAATGGGTTCATTCGTTGCAGAGAGGACAGTCAAGGAACTCATCCATGCCAGGGTGCGGGTTGAGGGTGCCCGGGTCGTTATACTGGGGCTTACATTCAAGGAAAATTGTCCTGATATAAGAAATACAAGGGTGATAGATATCATCCATGAATTCAGGGAGTATGGTATAGAGCCCATGATACATGATCCCCTGGCGAATCCGAAAGAGGCCGAATCCATGTACGGTATTCGCTTACTGAGGGATCTGCCGGCCAATGTCGACGCGGTCATACTTGCAGTGGCACATAAGACATATGCAGAAGCAGGGGTTTCAGCAATCAAGGACATGCTTACCCCTGACAGGGGTGTGGTAATAGACGTAAAGGATTTTTATCATCCTGATGATTTTAAGGAGAAGACCATCAGGTACTGGAGACTGTGAGCATGGAAAACAGGAGGCTCACCGGCCAAGAGAGGCGCCTGTTACTCAAAATAGCAAGAAAGGCCATAGAGAGGGGGCTGGCGGACCTGCCTTTCAGCATACCCTGGGTAAAAAATACCAATCTTCTGGAACACAGGGGGGCCTTTGTGACAATTCACAAACACGGCCGGCTCAGGGGATGTATTGGGACCTTTTCAGCAGACAGGCAGCTGTATGAAGTGGTTGGCGATATGGCCATGTCAGCGGCCTTTAAAGACCTGAGATTCCGTCCGCTGGGTCCTTCTGAATTTGAGGAGATAGATTTGGAGATATCAGCGCTCACTCCACTGATGCCTGTAGCTGATATAAATGAAATCAAGACAGGTATCCACGGGCTCTATGTCGTTCAGGGACCCTTTCACGGTGTGCTCTTACCTCAGGTGGCTACGAAAAACAGGTGGGACAGGGTTAATTTTCTTAATCAGACATGTATAAAGGCAGGCTTGGCACCTGGTTGCCGGAAAGATCCAAAGACACAGGTAAATATCTTCAGTGCTGAGATCTTCAGTGAGAAGTCTGAAGGTCTGCTGTCTTAAACGTCCTGCTTCAGACATGAAAAGACTTACTGATTTCTTTGCAAAACGATCGAATCCGGTTATTGTTGGTAAAAAGCGTTCGGGCTGGTCCGCTCTGTTCCGGTATCCTGTCATATATATAGACGTTACATTCAAAAATCTGTTTCTAATCTGCTCATTTTTATTACTTAACAGTATGCTGGAGAGTCAAGGACCTATATGACCCTTTCCCAGATTCTGATTATATGTCCCACAAAAAGGGAAATGAAGTCTTTGGTCATGCTTGCCGAAAGATATGATTGCCCATACCTGGTCTGCGGCCTTGGACCGGGGAGCACATCTTTTGAGTTGACAAGGTTTATAGAGAGTAAGGGCGCACCATCCGCAATAATCCTGGCTGGTGTAGCAGGGGCTTATCAGTGGGCGGATGTAGAGCTTGAGGATGTATGCCTTGCAACCTCTGAATCCTATGGCGACCTTGGCCGTCAAGGTGCTTACGGCATTGAGCCAATTTTTTTAGAGGGTGATGAAACGCATACAGAATTCGCTCTTGAGCCTGGATGGCGCCGAATCATCAAGTCTGATCTTATTAAAGACCTCGGTCTCTGCTATGGCCCGATGGTTACTGTTTCCTGCGTTACAGGTACCAAAGAGAGGGCATGGGATCTGCATAAACGGTTTAAATCTATTGCTGAGAACATGGAAGGGGCTGCGGCCGCACAGGTCTGCAATTACTATCAGATCCCGCTTTTTGAATTAAGAGGTATAAGTAACTGGGTCTGTGATCTAGACAAAAAGAACTGGAGGTTGGAGCAGGCCATGAATGCAACGGCCGAAGTTGTGGCAAAGGTCCTTGGAATTTTACTGGACCGTGGCTAGCCGTCGGGAAGACCCAATATTTTGCAAGCGGCTATAGTTACAGTTGATTATGGATAATACAGGAAACAAGGAAGAGATCAGTTTGGGGCTTTCTCCCTGCCCTAACGACACCTTTGTTTTCTATGCCCTGCTTCATAATAAAGTATCTTTACCGTATAAGATATCCCCCTTGATAGCAGATGTGGAAGAGCTGAATCAGAGGGTCCTTGCCAGATCCATCGATGTAAGCAAGGTATCTTTTCATGTGCTGGGGCACGTCCTGGATGATTATATGATCCTCAGGTCGGGCGGCGCCATGGGGCGTGGCTGCGGGCCATTGCTGCTTGCAAAAGCGCCTTTAGATACCCGCAATTTTGAGAAATACAGAATCGCCATACCCGGCCGATATACAACCGCGGCACTTCTTTTGAAGCTCTTTGCTCCGGGGGTTAAAGAGCTGGTACCCATGAACTTCGCCCTCATCGCCAAGTCGGTTGCCAGGGGAGAGGTGGATGGAGGCATAATCATACATGAGACCAGATTTACCTATCATGATCTCGGGCTGATCTGTATCCAGGACCTTGGGGCCTGGTGGGAAAAAGAGACTGGTTTCCCAATTCCATTGGGCGGAATCATCGCCAGGCGTTCCCTGGGCATGGAATTATTGCGGATAATAGATGCTGCCCTTAAAATGAGTGTAAAGTGGGCCTTTGAAAATCCGGATGCCGTTTGGGGCTTTGTGACAAAGCATGCACAGGAGATGTCTCAGGAGGTTATGAAAAGGCACATAGATCTCTATGTGAATAGATATACACTGGATCTCGGTGTGGACGGTATAAGGGCCGTAGAATTTCTTTTGGAACAAGGCCGCAAAAAGGGGCCTTTTACTTTTAGGCCGGACATGGATCTGCAAAAGTTACTGGCAGGCCCCTGTCCATAAGCACATACAAGTGTGATTAATTGGAAAGTAGAAATTGGAAATTGGAAATTTGGCCTACTTGCTTTCGTTTCATATCTTCCCACTTTCTAATTTCCAATTTCAACGTTCCTTAAACAGTTATATTTTAAAGCATTAATTATTTGTCTGGAGGACATAAAAGATGGAGGTCAATACAACGGCGAATGTATGGACCATGATGATAGATGCTGGACCGATGGTCAAATTGGTTCTCATAATACTTGCGGTTTTTTCAATCCTTTGCTGGACCGTAATACTGGCAAAGATCAAGCGATTTCGTCAGGCAAGACTTGGGAATGAAGATTTTGAAAGGCTCTTTTGGGAGAGTTCCGGCCTTACCCAGGCATACAATCACGCAAAGAGAATGCCGGAGACCCCTATGGCTGGCGTATTCCTTGAAGGATATAAAGAGTTGAAACGTCTTCAGAAATGTCCCAGGGACCAGGATATGGCTGTGGGCCTGAGAGTATGGCTTGAGACCCTTGAAAGAAGCCTTGACAAGGGTATTCAGAATGAATTGGCTGCTATGGAGCGCACACTCCCCTTCTTGGCTACCACTGGAAATGCCGCCCCCTTTATTGGTCTTTTCGGCACTGTCTGGGGGATTATGAGAAGTTTCCACAGTATCGGGCTGAAGGGTTCGGCAAGCCTTGCTACAGTAGCCCCAGGAATATCAGAGGCCCTGATTGCTACAGCAGCGGGCCTTGCAGCGGCCATACCCGCAGTCATTGCATTTAATGGTTTTATGAGTTGGATGGGCAGGCTTGAGATTCAATTACAGGGATTTTCAAATGATTTTTTAAATACCGTGGAAAGACAACTTATCCATGGCAAGGGGACTTCTGAGGAATCAAAATAAGAGAGAGGACTCAATGGCTAATAATCCAGGACGGGGAAGTAATAAACGGCGATATATGTCCGAAATAAACGTGACGCCTCTGGTAGATGTGGTCATAGTGCTGTTGATCATCTTCATGGTTGCCGCACCAATGATGACCAAGGGACTGGATATTAAGCTTCCAAAGACTACGGCCAAGTCCCTTCCCCAAAAGCAGAAGCACATAGTTATAACGGTTAATGAAAAAGGGGAGATCTATTTCAACAAAGTGGCTGTGGACCAGGAAGTTTTAAAACGGCGTCTTATTGAAATGAAGCAAGAGGGACTGGCCCAACAGGTCCTTCTCGTAGCAGACAGGGCCGTTGCCTACGGGACGGTTGCCGGAGTTATGGCTGCAATTCGTGAGGTGGGAATAGAGGATATTGGTTTGGTAACAGAGCCCCTGGAGCCTTCTAAAAAGAGACATAAACGATCTTAGTCAAAGAAGAATGTCAAAGGAAATAGCCGGGCCGGTTAAAGAGAATTGGAAGTATGCGTTTACAGGGGCCGTTGGGATACACCTCGTGCTGGCTTTACTTGCTATGGTTGCGCCCAATTTATGGGAAAGATCTCGACCAATGCCACCGGTATATACCGTGAAACTTTTTGAGACTTTAGATCAGCCTGCCCCAAAGAGGGCTGAACCAAAGAGGCCGGCCCCAACTGTCAAGACAAAGCCGAAGATCAAAAAGGCCGAGAAAAAAGAGGTCAAGGTAGCGCCAAAGCCGACAGGGTCAAAGCCAAAGCCGAAAAAGACAGTATCCTTACATCCCAAGGAGCCTAAGATTGCCAAGAGACCTGAGCCAAGACCGGTTGATACCAAATACACAGAGAAACTCTTGAATAAGAGGTTGAAGAATATTAAAGAAAAAGTACAGGAAAAAGAATTGGAGGCCCGATTGAGTGCCTTAAAATCCAGCGTTGAGGACAGGAAAAAGGAGTCAGCCATACCGGCCGCTGGAACAGCTGCAGAGAGCGGAGGCCAGAATGAGGCGCTCAGACTCTATTGTATAGATGTCTGGGCCAAGGTCAGGAATCAATGGGTTCTTCCTGAACAACTCCTTGACAAGACAGGGCTTACATCCATTGTGATAGTCCGAATTGCTCAGGACGGGACGGTACTTAAGGCCGAATACGAACACAAGTCAGGTCATGCCCTGTTTGACCGGTCGGCCATGGGGGCAGTACAAAGGGCAGCCCCCTTTCCCCCGTTGCCCAGGGCCTTAAGGCCCGGTCCGCTGGAGATAGGAATCAGGTTCAAGCCTGGTGAAGTAGGATTATAGTTATAAATTATGAAAGATAAAAATATTTACACAAAGACATTTAGCTGGGCCTTTTTTCTTCTTATTATGATATTCAGTCACTCTTCGGCTGGAGCGAGGCTCTATATTGATATAACCTCGCCTTATCTGCAAAAGATCCCTATTGCTGTCCCTTATTTAGATGTTACACCTAATACCTTTGAGAATGATCTCCTGGGCCGGAAGATTTCCGAGGTACTTTCTAATGACCTTATATTTCACGGCTATTTTTCAGTTCTTGATCCAGCAAGATATGGATACAGGCAGGGTGCGGACTGGAGTAAATTTCGCCTGGACTATCTGGTAAAGGGTTCTATGGAAAAGAAAGGCGATTCCCTGACAGCCGAACTCAGACTGTTCGATATGTCTACCGGGTCCATGATACAGGGAAGACGATATAACGGGAAAGTCAAGGATTACAGAATGATGGCCCACCGTTTCTGTGATCTCATAATAATGGCAATAACGGGGAAACACGGGGTAAGCCTGTCTAAGATCACCTTTATAGCAAAAAAAGATGGAATCAAAGAGGTCTATACGTCAGATTTCGACGGATTCAACATAAGGAGAGAGACATTTGATAAAGGCGTTGCCATATCTCCGCAGTACTCCCCAAACGGGAAATACCTTGTCTATACATCCTACAAGACCGGGAAACCGTGCCTTTACCTAAAGGATACAAAGACCGGGAAAATATACAGACTCGCCAAATATTCCGGTCTAAACATAGCGCCTGCATGGCATCCCGATAGTCACAGTCTTGCCGTAACCCTGAGCAAGGACGGGAGCCCGGACATATATATTATAGATCTTAAGGGACGGATAAAGACGAGGCTTACCAGAGGACCGGGAATAAATGTCTCTCCGACGTGGTCGCCGGACGGTAAGCGCCTGGCCTTTGTGTCCGATCGTACCGGCAGTCCGCAGATATATGTAATGGACGTTCAAACCAGGTATGCCAGGCGTATTACCTATAATGGAAACTATAATACTGATCCACATTGGTCACCCCAAGGAGATCGCATAGTTTACGCCGGTCTGATTGAAGGACAATTGCAGGTATTCAGTATATCGCCGGAGGGCGGGTGTCCTGTTCAGCTCACATGTTCGGGCAACAATGAGAATCCTTCCTGGTCTCCGGACGGCAAGCAGATTTTATTCAGTTCAACCAGAATGGGTCCTGAAAAGGCCCTGTTTGTAATGTATGCTGATGGCAGAGGACAGCGGATGTTGCTGCGTTATTTAAACGGTTTGGAAATAGCCAGCTGGGGCCCCAACAGATTTTAGGGGAGCGCAGGCAGATATCCAGTTATGGATTTTGAATGTTGAAAAGATATACAGGACTCTTTGATCCTTTTGCACTATTCAGTATGCAAAATCATTAGTAAGAAGGAGACTGATATGCAGTTGTCCAAAAATTTGAAATGCATGATTTTTTCTGATAACAGCAGTTCGTTTTTTTTAAAGGCAATGTGGATGATTTGTGTTGCTTCGCTGCCGATGCTGTTGGCGCACTGTGCCCCACGTGACCAGGTGAATATGCTGGAAAGGCGTATAAATAGTCTGTCTGTGGAGAATCGTTCTTTCAGCAATCAGATTAACCTTTTGAAACAAGAGGTTGCGGAGCTGAAAAGAGTCACCCAGACGGTCGGAAAGCAGGATATGGCTACTGTAAGGAGTCGGCAGGCAGAGTTTTCAAACCGTATGGACGAGTTGCAGGCGGAACTGCTCAGACTGAACGGTATGATAGACCAGATCAGTCACAAAAGTGAGCAGGAGGAGGATGCGACACGTCTTTTCAGGGAGGATCTCAAAAAACAGGTAGAAGATCTGAAAGAGGAAGTCAAATTGCTTCAGGCCTCCACCAAGGTAACGAGGGAGGTGGAGCAGGCCAGAAAGGATGCCGCTCAGGGTGCGGTGGACCTCTATCAGCAGGCGTTGGAGCTGATAAAACAGAAAGAATACAAAGATGCCAAACAGACCCTAATGACCTATCTAGAAAAACACCCCCACGGGGACAGGGTCGCCAATGCCTATTTCTGGATTGGTGAGTGCGAGTACAATATTCAGCGCTATGAAGAGGCGATTCTGGAATACCAGAAGGTAATAAGCAGGTATCCAAACAGTAACAAAGTGCCGGATTCCCTGCTGAAACAGGGTATGGCCTTTGCAAAACTCGAAGACAGGGAGAGCGCAAAAATAGTATTAAACAAACTTATCAAGAACTACCCCAAAAGCCCACAGGCAACGGTAGCCAAGAATAAGCTCGACAGGCTGTAGTAAGAGTTGTCCTGTAAAATAGGATGAACATTGGATTGTCCCAGAAGACTCCACGCCTTAAGATACTGTGCTGTCTTTTTTTATTTATTTTTGTAAGTGCGCTGAATGCCGACAAGGCGTTATGCCGTGGGAGTACCCGATCAATATCTTTAGGTGGGCTATGGGATCTCACGGGAGACTTCCGCAGAGAGGGTCAGGCCGCCCGTTTCTCAGCGACAAAGGCGGTGGAGTCTATTAACTCCCAGGGGGGAGTTGATGGAGGCCGTGTTGATTTGGTTGTAGCAGATACCAGGGGTGAACCGGGCAGATTGTTGTTGGAGGCCAGAAAACTCGTTGAACAGGACAAGGTGGTGGCCTTGATAGGCCCTGCAAGCGAAGCTCTGGTCCCGGTGCTGAGGAAGTATGCAGAGACACACAATGTACCTGTGATTTTGACATGTGGGGATGACCCACTTTTACCCTCCAGGAAAAATAAATCCGTTCGCTGGACTTTCAGCATCTCCCCCAAC
Organism: Deltaproteobacteria bacterium; assembly: GCA_011042225.1. GTDB lineage: Bacteria > Desulfobacterota > Dissulfuribacteria > Dissulfuribacterales > UBA3076 > UBA3076. The sequence continues at coordinate 8,203 of DQXT01000047.1, forward strand.
CTTGGACCTGTGATAAAGATCCTTTTCAGGGAGTTTGCCAGGTCCGACCTCAAAATAGTGGGTCCACTTGTAGCCGACAATCCGAAGGGCAGGAGGGCTTCTTTATGGCTTAAGGGCTACGGACCGGAATATCGTTTGAGCATTCTGCCGCCCCAAAATTTCGGGTTGCACGACACTGATATGGTTTCACAGTTACAGTGCCTTAAAGAGGAAGGGGCACAGGTGATTGCGGCCTGGGGTCCAAGGAGTTGTGGGCCTGTATTGTTACGTTCTGCGGAAAAAACGGGTATACATATAGCGGTTCCGATTCAACTTCTTTCATCAGATATGCTGAGTGAATATGAAGGTCTATTCAGGCTCTGGACAGCAGCACCTCCGCTGCTCTTGGGCCACAATATTCCAGTATCACACCCCTGTGCATTTACAATAACCAGGTTTATGATTGCAATGGGAAAAGAGGTAATGGGCTTTTCCATTGAAGAATCTCTGGCAGCAGGTATGGCATGGGATGCGGTCCACCTCACGGTAATGGGGCTGAGGGCATCAGGTGCCGTTACTCATAGAGGCCTGCAGAAGGCCCTTGAGGATCTCGATCAAAGCTACTACGGGGTCATGGGTATATTCGAGCCCAGTGATAGGGATCACTCCGGCCTTGCGCCAGGTTCTCTCATTGTCCTTGAAAGGAGTAAAAACGGCTGGAGGCCCTTAACATCCTCGAGCAGGCCCTGAAGTCTTTGAATCGACCCGTTTGCCGCTGATTGCTGAATGTTTTGCCGGAACTGACCGGCATTAAACAGGAAACAACCTAGTCATTTTTGCTGACATCCGCCCGTAGTTCCAAAAGCTTATGATAGACTTGCTCCAGGAGTTCCGTCACCGGACCGTGTTTGTTTTCCCCTGACTGCGCGTATGTCCTGGTTATTTCGACTGCTTGACGCAGGCATTCTTCCTTTGCGTATATCTCAAGTTTCATTGTTGATTACCTCTGATATCTTTCCTTAAGGGCTTGATTCAAGTGAATCTAAAAAACCGGGCAACTCTGATTTCAGTTTTCTAAGGGCCTTGCCCCTGTGACTCAATCTGTTTTTTTCTTCCGGTGAAAGCTGGGCCATCGTGCGGTCAACGGAAGGTACGTAAAAGACCGGATCATAGCCGAAACCCCTGTCTCCTATAATTTTTTTTGTAATTTTACCTCTGCAATCGGCCTCAGCGCTTATCCAGCGACCGGACGGATGATAGACTATGATCACACAAGTGAAGTGAGCGCCTCTCTTGTCTGAAGATACACCCTTAAGTTCAGCCAGGAGTTTTTCATTATTGGAGGCATCAGAGGCACTTTCCCCTGAGTAGCGGGCAGAGTAAACACCAGGTGCCCCATTAAGGGCATCCACCTCGAGTCCGGAATCATCTGCAAGGGCCATTATCCCCGTAGCTTCGGCAATGACCTTGGCCTTCTTAAAGGCATTCTCCATAAATGTCTTGCCGTCCTCTTTTATATGGGGGGCGTCTTCTATGTTATTTATAGAAATAATATCAATATCAAGGTCGGAAAAGAGCGCCTGTATTTCTTTCAGCTTTCCTTTATTGCGGGTGGCAAGTATCAATTTTTTCCTTTTCATAAAACCTCATCTAGATAGACCGAAATAATGCCTGATTACAGAATTTGAAGGCACTAATTTCCATCGGTGACCGGCGCATTACTGATATCCCTGCGGATCGGACTGAACTGCAGGCTAACCGCGTTGGCCGGACAAATGGAAAGGCATCTGAGGCACCTGATGCAGGAGCCTGAATTTATGTCGTCCAGGCCGTTATAAAAAGATACTCCGGTAGGACATACTGTCAGACATGCCCGGCATTGCACGCACCGGTCAGGATGAAAACGCAACCGCAGCCAGCTTAATCTGTTAAAAAGGCCGTAAACAGCACCCAGGGGACAGATTGCACGGCAGAAGGCACGCGATGTAAATACGCACCAGGTCAAGAGCAGTATCAATATGAGCAACTTGAAGGCAAACAGCCGGCCCGCAGCACTGCGCAGGTCCTGATCGAGAGAAAGCAGCGGGATGCCGGCCTCAAGCGTCCCGGCCGGGCATACATACTTGCAGAACCAGATAGAGCCGTAACCTGATAGATCTGCCACCAGCAAAGGCAGCAAGACTACAAAGACGATAAGGAATAGGTGGGGGCCTCTTTTAAGGGGCCTCCAGAATGAGATCTTTGGAACCGGCAGGAGAAACAGCCACTCCTGCAGCAGGCCAAAGGGGCAGATCCAGCCACAGGGCATACGACCCGCAACAGAACCTATAAGACCAAGACTTCCCAGAACATATGCCCCGATATGCAACTGTCCCATCTGTATGCCGGGGCGCAGGGCCGCCAGAAGATTCTGAAGGGCACCGAGGGGGCATGACATGGTAGCGGCGGGGCAGGAATGGCAATTGAGCCCCGGAAAACAGATCTTCTTAACAGGTCCTTGATAAATAGGACTTTTCCACGGGAAAAGCCAGTAGGCGTTAGCCAGCAATGTGAAGAGGTACTGGCTTTTTCTGCGCATACGTTCCATCAGCCGATCCCCATACAGCTGAGGCATACGGTAACGGCCTTGCTCCAGACTGCATGCACTTCGCCGAAGCAGATTCCCAACAGTAGCAGTGCAATAAAGGCAAATGTCGTAAAGAGAGGAAGATAACGCTTCATCAAAGCCTTCTTTTTACCGACCCTGCCTTCTGTCCCAGATGGACCTCTTTGTCACGGCGGTCATCTATCTTTATAACCGTGTATACCCGTTTTGCCCCATTAGAAAAAGTGCTTTCGTGCAAGACTTTTGCCACGGCAAGGAGCTGATCAATATCCCCTTCAATTATCGTCCCCATATCCGTAAGCTCATATGGAAGCCCCTGCTCTGCGAGCCGCCTCTGCATGTCTACCACAAATTCACCCACACTTGTGGATCCGGTTCCAAGGGGCGAAACATTTATTTCCATTAGTGCCATGATAATATCTCCTCTGAGCCTTTTGCAAAATCCGGTCTTTGGACGAATGGCCGTGTTGATCAGGACCTGCTCCACCGCCACCGGGGGTAGCGGACATCCTTCCAGTACCTGGGTACAAAGAGTACGGCAATGGTATACAGTTCCAGGCGTCCTGCCAGCATGCATATGATTAAAACCGCCTTTGATAGATCAGGGAGTCCGGAGAAATTACTGCAGGGGCCGACCCCTCCCAGCCCCGGGCCTATGTTGTTTAAAGTAGCAATGACCGCAGTAGATCCTGTAATTATGTCTGTCCCCTGTCCGGTTACTATCATAGTCGCAACAACAAATACCACCATATATAAAGAGAGATATCCCAGTATAGACTGGATTACCTCCGCAGGGACCTTGTGTCTGTCGAGCTTGATGGCATCTACTGACTTTGTGTGAATCAGTTTTCTTAGCTGCATTCTGGTAAACTTCCAGAACATAAGTATCCTGACCTGTTTAATACCGCCGCCGGTGGAGCCTGCCATGCCTCCCATGAACATAAGGGCGACAAGGGTAAATTTGCATATTGGTGCCCATTTATCAAAATCCGCTGTGCCGAAGCCTGTGGTAGTCATCAGGGACCAGACCTGGAATACACTGTATCTGAGGCTGTCTGACCATGATTCATATGTGCCGAACAGGATATTTGCAAGAATGACTAATGTGGTGGCAAAAATCCCCATACCAAGGTAAAAGCGGAGTTCTTCACTCCGTGCGAACGCCCTCAGATTACCTGACAGCAGGCGGTAATGAAGGGAGAAGTTTATCCCGGCAAGTATGACAAACACGATTATAATGATATCGATCCACGGATTATGAAATGCAGCCACACTCTCGGTCCTGGTGGAAAATCCGCCGGTAGCCAGGGTGGAGAAGGCATGGCATATGGCATCAAAGAAGTTCATGCCGGCCATCATAAGCAGCCCTGTCTCCACTGCGGTAAGTATTAAGTATACGCTCCACAGGATCCGGGCCGTATCCTGTATCCTGGGCGCAAGGCGATCCTTGGTAGGACCGGGCATTTCCGCCTGAAAGAGCTGCATGCCCCCGATCCCCAGTATGGGCATAATAGCCAGGGATAGGACAATAATCCCCATACCCCCCAGCCACTGGGTGAGTGCCCTCCAGAAAAGCAGGCTGGGCCCCAGGGTCTCAACCTCCTCCAATATAGTGGCGCCGGTGGTGGTAAAGCCGGACATGGATTCAAAATAGGCATTGAGATAGCTCGGTATGGCACCGGAGAGATAATAGGGCAATGCCCCCAGGGCGGCGGCGGCAAGCCAGCCAAAGGCCACAATGGCAAAACCTTCTCTGTGGCCCATCTCCTGCTCGGAAACACAGGACCAGGCCAGCCCCCCTCCCAGCAGGAATCCGATTGCGCCGGAGATGACAAAGAACCGCCAGTTCCCATCATCGTAATATATGCTGAACGCTATGGGTATCAGGAGGGCGACAGAGAGGAAGATAAGCAGCCAACCCAATAGGGCGCCGATAGTACCCAGTCTCATGATGCCAGAAACTGTTCCACCATGGGAATCGCCTTCTTCATACTGAAAATTATCAGCCGATCTCCGGTCTCAAGAACAGTATCTCCAGAGGGGATGATCACCTTTCCTTGCCTGACCACTGCTCCGAGGTTGGTATCCTCTGGAAAGCCGATAGATCCTAATGGTTTATCTGCATGTGACCAGCGCTCAGGGACCACAAGCTCCACCACCTCCGCCTCGCTCCCGAGCAATGTGGCAACCGAAATTATCGCGCCCCGTCTAACAAAACGTAAAATCATATTGGCTGCTACAAGCCTCGGGCTGAGCGCAACGTCTATTCCCAGTTTTCCAAGGAGCGGAATAAAATCAGGGCGGCTTATGCGGGTTATGCACTTTTTTGCACCGTGATACTTGGCAAGGAGGCTCGAAAGGATATTCGTGGTATCTTCATTTGTGACAGCCACTACGAGATCCGTTGTGTCTACTCCTTCTGACAGCAAATCACGGGCGTCCAGACCGTCAAAGTTAAGTACTACGGCACTATTCAAGTGCTCGGCAAGGTACTCACATCTCATGGAATCGGCCTCTACAAGTGCTACATCTACTTTTTGCTTTTCCATGGCCTTGGCTACCCTGAAGCCGACCTGACCGCCGCCGATAATAAAGGCCCTTTTAGGCGCCGTACTCCACAGATTGAACAGATCTTCCACCGCCGCCATGTCCGTGCGCCTGACAACCAGGTAAATCCGGTCCTCTGCCTGTATTATGTCGCTCCCTCTGGGGACGATGGTTTGTCCTTCCCTGACAATGGCTACTATTACAAAATCATAGAGTCCTCTCAGATCCTTCAGATCAGCCAGTGTTATATTGCAGATAGGATTGCCTTCTTTTACCTGGTAACCTACCAGTATGACCTCTCCATGAGCGAAATCAACCACCTCAAAGGCCTCTGACATTTTGCTGATCCTGAGTATCTCCTCTGCCATAACCTGGTCGGGGTTGATCAGGAGATCTATGCCCAGTTGATGCTCATTCAGCGGAGAAGCACCGGAAAAATATTCTTCATTTCTGACCCTGGCCACACGGCGCAATACGCCGTATTCCTTTGCCATAATACAGGCAATCAGGTTGACCTCGTCTATGTCGGTGACAGCAATAAAAAGATCGGCCTTTGAAATATTCGCCTGTTCCAGAATTTCGGCAGAGGCCCCGTTTCCCTCAATGCAAAGCATGTTGAGATCCCTTTCTACACGCTTCAGGCGGTCTGCATTTCTGTCTATCAGGATGACGTCGTGGCCTTCTGCGGAGAGTTGTTGACAGATGTGACGACCTACTTCACCGACTCCAACGACAATTACACGCATGTGATACCTTCAAGCTCTTTTAGATTCCATTGTATAAGGGTATATACTAAGGGCAATAGTTTATTCCTGGACCGTAAGGGAATATGGATGGTTACAAAAAAGCAGACCCGTTTCACTGCAAAGCGCAGGTTATAATCAATTTCGTTCAGTATGGGTATACTGGTAAAAATAAAAATGATTGCCGCCCAGTTGCCCGCAATCCGCTCGATATTGGAGGCGGCGCCCGGACTTGAACCGGGGAATAACGGTTTTGCAGACCGTCGCCTTAGCCACTTGGCTACGCCGCCCCTAAAGCAGGTGATGCTTAACATAAGGCAAATGCTTTGACAAGACCATTAGGGAGATTGACAAATTACCCAAAGGCGATTTTAAGGATTTCGGAATGTATTTCCCGATTGCAGATATCGAGATAAATCCTTGGATTCCACCCCTGGTAGCTTTTGTTATTTCTTTTTTTACCTCAATGGGTGGTGTTTCAGGGGCCTTTCTGATCTTGCCTTTCCAGGTGAGCTTTCTCGGATTCAGCACCCCGGCAGTCAGTGCCACTAATCAGCTTTTTAATATTGTTGCCATTCCCAGTGGGGTCTATCGATATATAAAGGAAGGTCGAATGGTGTGGCCGCTTACGTGGGCGGTTATAGCAGGGACCCTGCCCGGGGTTATAATCGGCGCGATCCTGCGCATACACTATCTCCCGAATCCAAAGAACTTTAAGGCGTTTGCAGGTTTGGTCCTCTTATATATTGCCGCTAGATTGATAAGAGACCTGCTTAAGAAGAGACAATCCAACGGGCATCAAATGCCGACAGAGGAGCAATTACAGAAAACAGTCAAAAAATACTACGAATCAAATGAATCCGGTAATGCTTCAGGTCAAACACAGATACCACGAATCATCGTAAAGAAATTTGATATGTCTCGCATTATTTATGAATTCCATGGCCAGAGCTTTGATGTAAGCGTCATGGGGATAATGCTGTTGAGTTTATTCGTTGGTATAATAGGCGGTATTTACGGGATAGGCGGCGGGGCCATTATTGCCCCCTTTTTTGTGAGTTTCCTCGGTCTTCCGGTTTATACTGTAGCCGGCGCGGCCCTGATGGGGACCTTTGTAACTTCAGTTGCGGGCGTGCTGTTTTATCAGGCAATAGCCCCATTTTATCCTGACATGGCCGTTGCACCTGATTGGGTCTTGGGGTTCCTGTTCGGTGCGGGTGGGTTTGCCGGCATGTATTGCGGGGCCAGGTTACAGAAATTTGTCCCGGCCGGGCTGATCAAATTGATATTGGTATTTTGCATTTTATTTCCAGCTATTAATTATATTTCGGCATCTATCAGGTGATCTCTTAACTGCCTGATAAAACGCAGAATGTCATATTCCTTTAACTATCATGGCACCAATGTTATAATTCTGTTTAATATGTCCGGATGACAGGGATATGCTGATGAGCGGCGACGGGTGTGGACGCAGGGACTTGAGAACAAAGAGGGTTGCTTCTGTGTGGAATATTAAAAAAACAATATTGTAACAACTTACTGATTTTAAAACATAAGTTGTCAAATATATAAAAATCAGAAGGATCGGAAGTCCCTTTGGAATCAGGGGTTATAGGGGTGAAATATGAGCCGATACAAAATACATCCCATTGTAATGGGAACAAAAATTTTTGACAAAGGTATGATGACCTATCAACATGGCTATGGACAACCTTATACCATACCTATCTATTGCTGGTATCTGGAGGGCGGCGACCGGAAGGTCCTGGTGGATACGGGAGAAATGAGTCCTCTACAATCCGAGGACAGGGAAAAAGCCATTGGAGGAAAGATCTATAAATTTGAGGAAGGGCTTGGTATCTGGGGCCTGACCCCTGAGTCTATCGACATTGTTATACATACCCATTTACACAATGATCACTGCGAAAATGATTACAAGTGCACTAACGCCACATTCTTTGTACATGAGAAAGAACTGGAGCGGATACACAATCCCCATCCTTTGGATTTCCGATATCTGGAAGATTATATCATGGACGTGGAAGAGGCCGGACAGATCAAAACCGTAACCGGGGGTGAGGAGGTCCTCCCGGGTATCCGTGTCATCCATACGCCGGCCCATACGGAAGGGGGGTTGACAGTACTCATAGATACCTCTCAGGGCCTGGCGGCCATAACAGGATTCTGCGTAATCATGGAAAACTTCTATCCTCCAAGGGAGATAACAGCAATGGAGATGGAAGTTATCCCGCCCGGGACCCATGTCAACGCCTACGAGGCATACGACATAATGCTGAAAGTCAGAGATATGGCTGAAATACTGCTTCCGCTTCATGAACCAGGTTTTGCCTCTGTCGATACAATACCGGCTTAATTAAGGATAATACATTCGGCATAAGGATCATGGCCGTTATTTTCCAGATCAATTGACAATGTCATGGGTTTATTAGAGGCCTTTGAGGATTAGATAGTGATGGATTTTTTGGAAACTTCTATAATAATGTCAGCATCCGTACTGATCGGCACTCCGGCATATTCAGGCGTTAATGCCCATGAAGGAGACCCTCCTTACCGACTCACCATTGTTTTCAACAATATACACTATGTCTCCAATCTCAGGACTGGCTGGGGATTTGCGTGTTTTGTCGAGGGCTTCCGGCACACCCTCCTGTTTGATACCGGCAGTGACGGTGATATTCTCCTTTCCAATATGAAAGGACTGGGCATTGATCCCGGAGCAATCAGTACTATATTCCTTTCTCACATACACGCCGATCACTGCGCTGGCCTGGAAAGATTTCTTTATCAGAATCATGAGGTTACTATATACCTGCCGGAATCCTTTCCGGCTTCTCTCATACAGGGAATTCAAGACCTTGGAGTGCGTGTAAAAACAGTAAATAAACCGGTACAGCTTTTTCCCATGGTTCACTCAACCGGGGAAATGGGCGAATGGATCAGAGAGCAAAGCCTTGTCCTGGAAACCCCGAAAGGTCTTGTAATTATAACCGGTTGCGCGCATCCCGGCATAGTAAATATAGTTCAGAAGGTGAAAACCATTTTCAAAAAGGATATTTATATGGTAGTCGGGGGATTTCACCTTGCCGGGACGTCTGCCGAGCGTGTTCAGGAAGTCATCCAAAAGCTTAAGGGGCTTGGTGTAGAAAAGGTCGCTCCAAGCCACTGTACCGGAGGGCAGGCTATAAGATTGTTTAAGGAAAGCTGGGGTGCAAACTTTGTTGAAGGCGGCTGCGGGGCCGTTATCCCTCTAAGTCATTAGAGTCGCTGTTTTGGCTTGTAGTTTGTGCGAGGATGTCAATTCAATAAATTTGAGGAACAATACATGATGATTTCCGGCAGAAAATCCGGGCATGGCTCATGGCTTGTTGGGTTTGGTGCTTTCATCGGATCATTATCTATCGATTTTTTCACTATTTGAGTTAAGATTGATTGCTATTTAATTGCTGGAATAATTTCACTATAAGGAGACAATATGTCTGATCCAACCAGAAAAGACAAGGAAAAGGCCGTAGATATAGCCATTGCCCAAATACAAAAACAGTTTGGAAAGGGATCTGTAATGAGGCTTGGTGAACGAGGCGGTGTGGAAGATGTAACTGTAATTCCGACAGGCTCCATTGCGGTTGATCTGGCAACTGGCGTTGGAGGCATGCCTCGGGGCAGAATAACTGAAATATTCGGTCCGGAGTCTTCAGGAAAGACCACCCTGGCGCTTCATATGATTGCCGAGGCACAGAAACTGGGAGGCATAGCGGCCTTTATCGATGCGGAACACGCTATGGACCCAGTCTATGCCCGCAAGCTTGGGGTAAATACCGACGACCTTTTGATTTCTCAGCCCGACTATGGTGAACAGGCACTGGAGATTGTCGATGCCCTGGTGCGTAGCGGAGCGGTAGATATCATCGTAGTGGATTCAGTGGCTGCTCTGGTCCCAAAGGCCGAGATAGAAGGTGAAATGGGAGACCAGCATATGGGCCTTCAGGCCCGTTTGATGTCTCAGGCCCTGAGGAAGCTCACAGCCAATATCAACCGCACCAAGTCCGCATTAGTCTTTATAAATCAGATCCGCATGAAAATAGGGGTGATGTTCGGCAGCCCTGAGACCACAACCGGCGGTAATGCCCTCAAGTTCTATTCAACAATGCGTATGGACATAAGGCGTATAGCTGCCCTCAAGGAAGGGGCGGATATTATCGGAAATCGAACCAAAGTGAAGATAGTCAAGAACAAAATAGCTCCGCCATTCAAAACCGCCGAGTTTGATATATACTATGGGGAGGGGATCTCCAGAGAGGGTTCTCTGATCGATCTGGCCACTGCAGTAGATATCATCGAAAAGAGCGGGGCATGGTATTCTTACGATGGAGAAAGGCTTGGCCAGGGTCGTGAAAACGTGCGGACTTTCCTGAAAGCTCACCCGGATTTGGCTGATATAATAGAACAGCGGGTGAGGGAGGCATACGATCTCAAGAAATCAAAGCCTCAAGAGCAGGTTGAGGAATCTGCCTGATTTCTGTCCCCCCCAAAGCCATTTTCGTGTTATAAAATTCGACCTGTGCGGTTACACATCAGATTGCGCAACACTTGAAAAAGAAAAGTATTATCACGAAGGCACGAAATACCGAAAGCACGAAAAGGATATCACGAAAAGGATATCACTAACTTGATTTCCATATCTTGTTTCGTGTTTTCGTGATTAATTTTGAGTATTTTCTTAACCGTACAAGGTCCAAAAAATCTGAACAGGAAAGGCTCTGTCCATGAAGAAGTTGTCAGGTGCTCAGATTCGCAGTCTCTTTTTAGATTTTTTTTCAAAAAATGGCAGTGAGATAGTCCCAAGTTCTTCACTGATCCCGGCGGAAGACCCGTCACTTCTCTTTACTAATGCCGGTATGGTCCAGTTCAAGAAGGTATTTCTCGGAGAGGAGACCAGATCTTATGCGCGCGCGGCCTCTTGTCAGAAATGCGTGAGGGCCGGGGGTAAACACAATGATCTGGAAAACGTAGGATACACCGCCCGCCACCACACTTTTTTTGAAATGCTGGGGAATTTTTCCTTTGGAGACTATTTTAAAAGAGAGGCCATTTCTTTTGCATGGGAGTTCCTCACAAAAGAAATAGGACTGCCTGTAGAAAGGCTATGGGTAACGGTATTCCGGGACGACGACGAAGCGGCGGGATTATGGCCTGAGATAACCGGAATTTCCCCTGATCGTGTGGTCCGTCTCGGGGAAAAAGACAACTTCTGGGCCATGGGGGATACAGGGCCCTGTGGACCCTGTTCGGAGATACTTATTGACCAGGGATCAGATGTCGGCTGTAGAAGGCCGGATTGCAAAGCGGGATGTGACTGCGATCGTTTTCTTGAACTCTGGAACCTGGTGTTTATGCAGTTCTTCCGGGATGAATCCGGCAAACTGAATCTCCTTCCTAATCCATGTATTGATACCGGTTTGGGGCTTGAGCGCATGGCAGCTATATGCCAGGGGGAAAAGAGCAATTACGATACCGACGTCTTTGCGGGTCTGCTAGCGCGGATAGAAGATCTATCGGGCCTGGCTTACGGCCAGGGGGGGCAATCAGACGTGGCTATGAAGGTCATAGCCGATCATGCCAGAGCCGGTGCCTTTCTTATTGCAGATGGACTCATTCCGTCCAATGAGGGGAGAGGATATGTGTTAAGGCGTATAATACGCAGAGCAGTCCGGTACGGCAGGGTCCTAGGGCTTAAGGATCCCTTCATAAGCTCAGTAGCCGAAATCGTTGTCAGAGAAATGGGAGATACATATCCGGAACTGAAAAAGGCCTCGGTTTTTATGGGGAAGGTCATAAAACACGAGGAGTCCCGCTTTGCAGCGACCCTGGAATTCGGGCTCCGTCTCCTTGACGAGAAGATAGCCATCCTCAAAAAGGAACAGAAGACTCAGATCCCCGGGAATTTTGCCTTTAAGCTCTATGACACTTACGGCCTGCCTGTGGATATACTCCTTGATATGGCAAAAGAAGAGGATATGGGATTTGACAGAAACGGTTATGAACAGGCCCGATCAGAGCAGAGGGAGCGGTCGAAAAAGGCCCGCCATGACGTAATTACTGAAGAATTGCCGCAGGTATACAGAGATCTGTTGAATTCAAATCTGGGGAATAAATTCGTAGGTTATGACAACACATCCTACAACTCAAAGATCCTCGCCCTTGTAGAACAAGGCCGGTCTGTCCAGAAAGCCTCTGCCGGCTGGCACGGAGAACTTGTTGCTGCGGAAACACCATTTTATGCAGAGTCAGGCGGTCAGGTGGGCGACAGGGGTTGGGTGGAAGGGTCTTCGGGCAGGGCTGAAGTAATAGATACCTTTCATAAGGGAGACCTCATAATACACAGTATAGAGATAAAAAACGGAGACCTGGAATCAGGAGATTCCATAAAGCTTGAGGTATCAGAGGACCTTAGAAAAAATACGGCCTGCAATCATACCGCCACCCACCTCCTTCATGCTGCTCTCAGGCGAGTCCTTGGAGAACACGTGAAGCAGGCAGGTTCCATGGTAACCCCTGACAGATTGCGATTTGACTTTACCCACTTCTCAGCCTTGGCAGCGGATGAGATCAGACAGGTCGAAGACCTGGTAAATGAACAGATCAGAGAAAATAAAGAAGTCAAGACAGAGGTTCTTTCCTATAAAGATGCCATGGCCCGCGAGGCAATGGCCCTGTTCGGGGAAAAGTACGGAGAGACGGTGCGTCTGGTCTGTATCCCGGATTTCAGCGTGGAACTCTGTGGCGGTACCCATGTTTCTCATACAGGTCAAATAGGTCTTTTCAAGATTAACGGCGAATCCAGTGTGGCATCCGGAATACGCAGACTTGAGGCCTGTTCCGGCCAGACCGCCCTGGACCTTGTGCATAAATTGGAAGAAACGGTTTCCAGCGCCGCATTTCAACTGAAGTGTCCCAGATGGGAGGTCCCTGAAAAGGTTAAAAGACTCCTGGAGACAACAAAAGACCTGGAGAGGCAGATTCACCGGATTACGTCAGTTCATGCTACGCAAGGGCTGGACGGGTTAATTTCCAAGATACGGAAAATTAACAATATTAAAGTACTGTCCGCCCGGGTTGAAACAGAGAACGCCAAGTCTCTCAGGGACCTTGGAGACAGGCTCAGAGATAAGATGGGCTCAGGGGTTGTAGTATTAGGGGCAAGGACCGGCAACAAGGTCTTGCTGCTGGTCCTTGTAACAAAGAATCTGACTGATCGCCTGCATGCAGGAAACATAATCAGGCAGATAGCCGAAATGATTGGAGGCGGAGGTGGGGGAAGTCCTGAAATGGCGCAGGCAGGAAGTCCGAATCCGGAAAGAATGGAAGAGGCCCTTAAGACAGTCTATGAGATTGTACATAAAAACAGTTAAATCAGATTGACCGCTTTTTCGATATACATAGTAATACAGGGTTTCATGCATATTTTCCCTTTTGTTTCAGTAATTGGGTTCATTTCGGCTCTTGAATCGGTCTTATACCTTGACAAGTTATGAGAGTTTAAATAATACATAAATATAATAGGCGATTTTTATTCTAGGTTTATTACATGTATTTTTAATAAACTTATAAATTAGGGCCTTAAGTAGTTAAATTACATATTTTTTAAGTATTTTACAGACACTGTCGATGGTGATTTCAGAAGGCCCTTGAAAGGGCCATCGATTTTAACTCCGGTTTATTTATATTTGGGAATAACTTAAAGGAGGTGATTAGTCGGAGCAGTTAATATTTATAATAGATACAGATGTTTGGAAATAACGAAGAGGATGACAAGATCATCTTGAATTACCTC
>DQXT01000138.1 GCA_011042225.1 Deltaproteobacteria bacterium
AGATGCCTGAAAAGGCAAAGCACCTATTCTATATGGTCACAACCAATATGGAACGATTCAGACAATTCGTCTTTGAAAGCGCTTTTCTTGGTTCTTTTGCAGTGGATAGTAATACCCTCAATAAGATCATAAAAGACGATGTCGCCCTCATGCAATTCGGGTTTGAGTATCTGAAATATGTGATCTTCGGAGCCGAATCCGACATAATCAGGCTAAAGAAAGATGTGCTTGATAAAACAGTTAAAAAAATAATCAAAAAAAGGCGTAAGAAGTAAAAGCCCAAAGTTTAAATGCAAATCGCCTGCAGGAATCTGCACTACACTTACCCTGAGGCAGATTTTCCTGTCTTCAGGAATCTGAACTGGTCAATAGAAGGACCTGGATTTTTTTCCCTGTTCGGACTTTCCGGAACCGGTAAAAGCACACTGGCAAGGCTTATCAGTGGAGAACTTTCCCCAGTGAAAGGTCACATTGATATCCAGAATGCCGGGCGCGTCCTGTACGCCCACAATACGGAGCGCATACCCGGATGGGATACGGTTGGTACACATCTCAGATCTGTGACCCAGGCCACCAAGACATCACTTCTTACCAATATATTAAAAGACTATGGAATTGCTGCCTATATGAAAAGCCGCTTTTCAGGTCTGTCTATGGGACAAAAAAATAGAATAAATCTTGCCAGATATCTAGTCCAGGAATTTGACCTGCTTATAGCAGACGAAGTACTTGCCAATGTAGATGAACCCACTCGAAACCAAATTATTGAAAGATTAAAAACCCTGTTTCCCCAAAAGACATTTCTCTATATATCCCATAATGCCCTTGAGGTAGCCCGTTTTTCACGCACTATACATGTACTTTCCCACGAATCTACAGCCGGCACTAATAGAATCCATAAAATAGACGGTCTCGACCAGGAAGAAGGTACGGAAGCCCCTGAAGAACTGGTACAAGAACGAGTTTATGCAATCCTCAGATCCGCAGCAGGCAACAGTGAGCCAAGATTGTGAAGACCCTGAAACGCCTGTTTCAATTCATCTCTATTTATGCAACGGCTTTAGGCCTGTTATGGGGCGCAAAAATAATTTACGGTTTTTCTGACTACCTTATACCACCGCCTTTGGAAGTATTACAGGTGGCCAGTCAAAATGGCCTGCACTACGTTAAGGCGGTTTTGAATACCCTGGCCGTCGCAATAGCAGGTCATATAGTTGCCATCATACTTGCAACAGCAGTCGGGCTCGTGGGCCGATTAAATACCTGGCCCGGCAATCTCACTCGGACAGCAGCCTATAACCTACAGGCATATCCTATAGTAGCTGTTGCGCCGATAATATTCCTGTTCCTGGGTGATGGATTGGCATCCAGGCTCCTCATAGCGGCAATGATATGTTACTTCCCTTTGCTTCTGAGTTTCATAGGTATATTTGCAAAGCCTGTGGAAGAGGTCGAGCATTTTTTCAGGATAACAGGCAGAATCAACTGGAGGCTGGAGCTTTCCATAAGGACCTTTGAAAACCTGGACAAGATCACAACCGTGATAGTAGGAAGCGGGACAATGGCCCTGGTCGGCACCATAATAGCTGAATTTCTGGCTGCAACTAATGGGATTGGTTATATAATAAGGAAGGCCCTGTACCAGAGTAATCTGGCCAAGATACTTATCGCCTTGTTTTTGATAGGCCTTTGTTCCTCACTGTATTTGTCGTTCATTGAAACAATCGGGAGGTGGATCAAGATGAGGCTTTACGGGACCCGAAGCTCACCATATAAACATATCTAAATTCCTTATGAATCAAGCCTGTCTGCTGCACAAATTTCATAAACATATCCACTGGCCAACAGTATCTACTGCCCGACCCGCACCAAAGTGCTCAATAAAAATACGAAAATAATGAAACTCCTCCTTGCTGCGAATCACCGGATACTCAGTTTGCGCATCAGCCAGCTCGTCATCGGTGACGGTTTCTTCAAAATAGGCTGGAAGCAGACTGGCGATACCGGATCCTTGAGAAAATTCCTGTTTCAGACGCCAAGCTATATCTTTGGGCAGCAACTGCTCATAGGCCTTTCTGAATATCCACTTCTCACTCTTGTTTTTCCCGTCAGGTCTTTGCTTGTACTCAGGCGGGATTGCCAGTGAGTAATTAAACAGATCTCCGGATATAATAGGAGCCACCACTCTCAAGCCGTTGCATTGATTCATGCGATCCAGGCGCAATGATGCATTGTTGTGGAGGAAACCGATACACTCCATCTGGCGGGCGAACAGCTCGTCCAAGGCAAAATCCTTAAGATATGTATATCCGCAAAAAATCTCATCACCGCCTTCACCGGAAAGAAGCACCTGGATGCCTTGCTCTTTTGCAAATTTGGAAATAAGAAAATTCGATATTGAGCTTCTAACCAGTGAGGGATCAAAGGACTCAAGATAATAGATAACCTCCGGCAACACCGCCAAAGAACGATTCAAGTCCACTACCAACTCATAGTGGTCTGAATCGATATAATCTGCCATGACCCGTGCATTATGGATATCAGTGCTTTCCTCCACACCCAAGACAAAGGTCTTTAGCCTCGCATCCTTTCCGTACTTTTCTTTGTATGCCTCACTGGCCAACATGGCGATAACGCTGCTGTCAATCCCCCCGCTTAACAGGCTGCCTGTTGAAAAACTAAAATCCACACGGCTAAGGAGACTCTGACGGATTTTTGACCTGATATCCTCTGTCATTTTATTTGGATCGGTATGTAGGATATCAGGAGGTTTCTCGGGCAACTGGGCGAATGGCATCAAACGTCCGTGCCGGTCCATGTAATGCCCGGGTGGAAATTCATGGACGTCTTCCGTTACCTCGATAATGCTCTTCAGTTCGGAAGCCAAGTACAGGTTCTGGTCCTCCCATGCAAAAAACAGGGGCTTGATACCCAACAAGTCCCTGGCGACAAAAAACTCGTCCCCGTCGGAGATCGCGAAGGCAAAAATTGCGTCATTTAAATACCGGAGCATATCCGTACCGTAACACTGATACAACTCGAGCAAGAGCCGTTCTTCTCTGAATGGGCCATCCGGTATGCCGTTGGATCTGGTCAGTTCATCCCAACTGCCCATCTGGCCGTCGTAGCAGATCCTTAGATTGGGATTCTGAGGAGAGGATACGGGAACACTGATACCTGCCGAAGCTGAAGCAGTATCGGCTTCGAGGTAATTCTGGGCCATGATGATTCCATTATTTTCAAACATCCCAGAGACATCCGGACCACGATGTCTGATTTTCCGGAACATGGAATTCACGTTGTCATGACCCGGTTTACCATAGGCGATTACCAACCCGCTCATTTAAAGCCCCTATATCTGCTATTTTCGAATCTCAAATATACCGACAAGACTGTGTCCGACTCCTGTTCCGGGCTGCATGTCCATCTCCAGCTTGCGAAGCGAATAGCCTAGATGCGGTTCAATCACATTGGCGCGAACATCCCCCCATTTGAGCCACGCCACTCCCTCGATAAGCCTTCTCATGCTGTGCATTGCCTCCTTTAGGGGCTCCGGATAAAACGGGAGCACGTCAGGAACCGAGCGTATCTTCTCGGTCTCTGAATCATACTCACTGAGCAGGGAAGTCGTATATTGTATTAATGTGTTACAAGACATGAAAAACATCTCAAAAAATTTATTTAGATCATCAAAACCAGGAAGTGGCACGTAATCAACCAGAAGATTTTCCAGGTCCGTACGCAGGTATCCCTCAAAAAGAGAATTTATATGTGTGCGCAGCTTTGGACAATTCTTGTTGTAATCACCCGTATCCGTGTGCCTACCGATCAATATAGAGCGGTCAAAAAATCTAAGAGGCTTGATCTCTACCCCTGCTTTCACAGCTGCCTCATCCATAATCAGCATAATCTCATCCCGCGTTATGAGACGTAGAGGGAAAACTGCAACATCGGACTGGTCGCGCACTTCCTCCGAATAAATGTAAGAGATGCGATAATCCATAAAGTGCTCTTGATCCGGCGGATAACGCCAGAGATCCTGCCATTCATAAGAGTACCGGCCCAACCAGTCACCAACAAAAAGGGCCTTGTCCGTGACATGCTCACATATATCAGAGATGATCTTCACGTTTTGCTCATCGTGGAAATGGGACATGGTGCCATAGGAAGTGATATATATATCAAAGGGGTCTTGCCCTTTCACAGATTCGGGCAGGCCTTCGGACAGGTCGTCTTGAATAAATCGTACCTTTGGATAATAACCATAATCTGCTTCCGCCTGTTTGATCAGCTCATCATTGATCTCGATCCCTACGTATTCCTTGAGCATATCCGGTGTAATGATCGCCGTGATATATTCGTATATACCCGGATCCTTAGAGGTCACTCCCACAATAAGATCATAGCCGTCTCCGTTGCCACAGCCCAGATCAAGGACACGAATACGCTCCAGATGCGCCTTTTTTTGTGTCACCAGTTCGTTCAAGGCGGGACGCAAAAACATCCCGGTGACCTGGTCTTCCCAGAATCTCCTGACATTGTCATACTTTCCCAGCAGACCCGAAGCCTTGTCATATTTCCCTGTATTTGCCGCCTGGGAATACGCCTCTTTTTCCGCCATGATTCATTTATACCCTTATGACTAATGCGCCATTGCCTTAAGGATATCCGTCGCCTCAAAAGCATCTTTACAGTGAGCATCAGCGCCTATCTGATCTGCGAATTCCTTGGATGTGGGAGCACCGCCAATGAGCACCTTCACATTATCTCTGATACCCTCTTCCTTGAGTTTATCTATCACGTCTCTCATCACCCGCATAGTGGTGGTCAAAAGCGCTGAAAGTCCCAAAAAAGGTGCCTGATGTTCCTTTACGGCCAGTACGATCTGTTCAGTAGGGACATCAGCGCCCAGATCTATTACCTCGTAGCCCGCCCCCTTCAGCATAATGGATACGATGTTTTTGCCTATATCGTGGAGATCGCCTTGTACCGTACTGATAACAAATTTGCCTTTAGTTTCTACACCTGCCTTAAGAAGGTGCGGGCTCAGAAGATCCATAGCGGCACCCACACACTCGGCTGAGGCCAGCATGTCCGGGATCAGATACTCTCCTCTCTCGAATTTTTCTCCAACTACTTCCATAGATCCAGTCAAGGCCTCAAGGACAATCGACTTCGGATCGACTCCATCCCTGATGGCCTCCTTAACCAATTCAGTCACGGCAGGTTTGCCTTCCAGGCCTTCATCAAAGCCTTCGTCATCTGCCTCCAGACGGCCCTGTATTACATTTAATGCGATTTTTTCAAGCATATATTGGTCCATTAATTATCCTCGCCTTTATCTCTATTCCACAACTTGCCTAAGCCCCGGAAGAAGACCCGGGATTTCATTAAAGATTTGATCCACTATGCCCTGGTCCAGATGTGGTGCAGACTCATTCTCCAGTTGCGTCATATAGCTCAGGGCATTCTCCAGGGCTTTATCTTCCAACTCCCTGGATTCAAATCTGTATGGACTTGAAATGTCACCTGCATGCATGGCCTTGCGGGCATGACGTGCAAAGAGCCGGTGAGAAGATGCCATGACCTTTTTCACCATGTTTATCATATCTGCCGTTATTAAAGGATCAACTTTGGGCTCTCGCAGACAGTGTTTGATTTTGCCGATCTGTTCATTGTCCAGCACCGCCTGGACAGGACAAAAGCTGTTTGTCCGATCCAGAAGTCCAAAGGCATAATGGATATACTGGGCACCGCTCATTGCCATATAAAGATGGGTAAAGAGTTTTTCAAAAGCAGCTTGCATACCAGGCACCTTGGCATCCCCCACACCTGCTGAAGAATAACAAGGGATTTTATAAAACCGGGCCATCTGGACGCAATCGATATTATACTGGTTGAACTCCGGACACCCATACAGATCAAAAAGGTTATCCAGCCTGGCCCTCACAGGAACACTACCGTAAATCACAGGCGCCCTCTCTTTTATCAACTGAACCAGAGTAATGCCCGCCAGGATCTCGGCGTTGATCTGGGCCACCATTCCGGCCTCTTGAATGGGAGCCGAAGACCCCCCCTGCGGGGAAGATGAAATAACCAGGGGCAGACCGCTCTCCACTATGGCAAATACCTTTCCCGCAGTCTCATCCACAATCTGCAGCGGGCTTTTAAATACGCAGGCGATAAAGGAAATGAGCGGATTTTTACCCAGATCCTCGCGACCTCCCGCGATTATTTCCGCCATTTTTATCACATTTTTAAGCCCTTCCAGGCAGGTCAACCCGGCTTGGACGTGCTTGGTTGTGTTGTTCAGGCTTGCAAAAAACTTGTTTGCGTCGTGGTTGTCCGAAGTAATATCCGGATCTTGAATGTTTAAGGGCCTGATAAAAAAATCAAGGTGCTCCAATTGTTCGCACAGTCTTGCAGCACGGCAGAGCAGGGTTGTATTACCCCTGATTTCCCTGAACCTTGGAACCTTGACCTTTAACTGTGAGTCATCAACACTCACAAATTCCTTCATATTGACATCGATCCAGACATTGGCCTCTGAACCGGTCCCAAAATAGACGCGGGGGACCTCGGCATCGAGCATCAGGCGGTTTTCCGGTTTACGCGCTCCAAGGATAAAGCGTGATGGGGCCTTAGACACGGCATCCATGACCAGTCCCTCCGGCAACTTCACACGCCAGAAAAATGACCCGGAAGCCTCCTGTTCTTCATGGACCTCGGCCCCATGAGCCTTAAATAAATTCGCAGCCCTATGGTTGTAACACCATATTCCGGGCTCATTTAAAATACTCATAGAGGCGTCGTGAAGCCATTTGACATGATCAAGATTCAGTCTCTCATAAGGTTTGACCAGCACTCCCTGCCTGTATGGTCCAAATTTAGAACTCTCGGTCTGTCCACTATTTAACGGCTGTTCATTATCCATGTCTTCCTCGAATACCCCTAAAGGCCCTGGTGTACTTACGGCAATGTCTATCTTTGCCCACCAGTACCTCTGCGGCCTTCACAGCGCTTGTCATGGTCTGGTTCAGAGGATCCATAATCGCTGCATCCAGACCGGCGTAAACGGCCATGTGCAAAAACGCTGCATTGAGACCAGTTCGGCCGGGTAGACCGTAAGAGACATTAGATAGACCCATTACAGTCTTGGCTGCAGGAAACCGCTTTTTTATTTCGGCAATAGTATGAAGCGTTACTAATCCCTGGTTAATATCCGTACTTACAGGTAAAACCAAAGGATCAAAATATACATTCTCAATCGGCACACCATATTCTTCGCAAGCCGATGCAATATTTTCGCAGGCATGAAGCCGATCTTCAACTGTCCTGGGGATACCGGTCTCATCCATGGCCAGTCCAATTATCGGAGTCTGGTAACGGGAGGCCAAGGGCACTACCTGCGCAAGATTTTTCTCTTCGGCCTTAGTCGAATTGATCAGACTGGGCCTTCCATCTCGCATCCGGAGGCCCGCCTCCAGCACGCAGGGATCAGCGCTGTCAATACAAAGAGGGATCTCTATTGCTCCCTGGATCGCCTTAACCGCCCATCTAATGGAAACGATTTCGTCTTCCTGAGACCCAACGCCGGTTGCAACATTCACGTCTATAAAATCCGCTCCTGAGGCAGCCTGGATCTTTGCCATCTCCAGAAGCCCGGCGCTATCCTGTTTCAGTACTATGGATTTTATGCCAGTAAGGGTGGCATTGATTTTTTCTCCAATGATAATCACCAAAAATTCCTCATTTAGTCCATAACAAAGGATCTCAATCCAGGGATCTCCGTCTTTATCCTTTTTCTGAGGTCAGACATAACAGCAGGCTGTATCGGACTATTCAAAATTTCATTAACTATTTTAGTAGCCCGATCTGTAGCGTTTATGGCACCTGCAGCCTGCCATTTCGATCGTTCTTCACGGTCGCTCAGGCAAGGAACATATTGCTCGGAGCGCATATGCTTACGTGTATGGCGCGCAGAGACGAAGTGGCCTCCCGGACCTGTCTTCTTTATCAAATCAAAGGCCAGGGTCTCATCATTGACTTCGATGCCCTCCACGGCCCTCATAACCATACCGATGATCTCGTTATCAACAACCAACTTGTCATAAGATGCCGTCATGCAAAATTCTAAAAATCCGGCCGCGTCATGTATCCAGTTGCCTCCTGCCAGTGCCACCATCAAACTGGTAATTGCGGATTCATATCCTGTCTGTGCATCATTCACTTTGGCATCAGACATGCCTGCGGTAGCATATATGGGAAGCTGATAGAACCGGGCCATCTGGGAAGCGGCTGCATTCATGAGCCCCATCTCCACAGCACCTGAAAGATACTTCATGTCGCGCAGGTCAGTGATGGAAGAGATGCAACCATACAGGGTGGGAGTCCCCGGACTGGTGAGCTGGGCCAACATGACGCCAGCCATGGTGTCTACGTTTTGTACCACTAGGTTTCCGGCAAGAGTAACGGGTGCTGTCGCGCCGCAAAGGGGCTCTGTCGGAACCACTACCGGTATACGATTTCTGGCGGCTTCCATTGTAAGTTGCCCATAGCTTTCATCCAGCTTAAAGGGACTGATGGGACAGGTTACCATGGAGATAAAAGGCCGTTCCCGCAACCTTTCAGGAGAACCTGCTATGATTTCAGCCATCTTGACGACGTTTTTCACGCCACTAACGGTATATACTCCACCCATTATATGCTTCCGGGTATGATTTAATGCAGAACCAAAGCGATTTACATCCACATCCTCCACAGGAAGATCACTGGGGTACACGTTGAGCATGTAAAAATGAATGTTATCCAGAGCGTTCACAATACGGGCCATATTGATAATGTCTTGCAGTATGGCCCTGCGGCAATTTTGAGATCCCGGATCCTGTACGTTCAGGGCCGTACCCCCGGTTCCCATATAGACCCTGTCGCCTCCGACCTCACAATCCCACTCGCCGTTTTCCTCACGGCCACATAGCTGAATGACGGAAGGCGCTTTATGGATCAATTCTTCCACAAGATCACCAGATATTTTGACTATACCGCAGGCATCATCTATCTCGGCCCCTGCCTTGCGAAAAAGTTCCCTTGCTTCAGCAAAGTTCACTTGAACGCCAACCTCGGCAAATACCCTCAGGCTTGTTTCGTGAATTTTTTTGATATCTTGATCAGTCAAGGGCCTGTATTGGCCTCCGGGCAATCCCTTCTTGGCTTTAACCATATATTCTCACTGCCTCGACTCTAAATAGCATTTGTCTATATTATTTTTTTATGCCCTTCTTGCTATACAATCGGTCTTTTTACACTGCCGACATGGATTATAAGGCTGAAAAGAAGAACTGGAACAATGAACTAGACCAAAGACCCCTGAAACCGATTTGCGTGGCTGCATGAGGCATGAATTGAGCAATTTGACCCCTTGAGGTTCTGAATCAAAAAGATTGAAGAGCTTTTTCTGCTCAGTGACCGGCCAATCGCAATAACCAGGGCTGAAGCGTAAGGTGACCGACTTGTTTTCTGAAAAAAAAGGCGCCCGCCTGTATTGATGAAACTGCTCAACCATATCCTCCACGGCCACAGAACCCATAGCGTCCAAAACATAGGCATCTGATAAACGGTTTTGGGCTATGAGCCCGTTAATTTTTTTCTCAATAACATTCCCGATAGTAGCCACAAAGCAGACGATCTCATCCGAACCATCAAGAGCACTTGAAAGCTTTTGGCTCTTAAAGATTGTACCTCCATGGATAGAGACTGACCTCTTGCCGATGTTATCGATTTTTTCAATTTGATAGTGCAACCTGGGGAGGAGTAACTTGTCTAATCTCTTGCTATAGCTCTCGAGTTTTGCGCTAAGCGAGTTAGAAAAACAATGACATCCACCTGCGCCAAAATGCCTTGACAATTTGTTGGTTTCAACGCTCGGATTTATTGTTATTGATTCCATCGTAGACACTCAGGCATTTAACTGGTTTCTAAAATTGCATCGCGATTTGCCGCACATCTTATTGACAAAGGCTTCAATTAGTATAGGATTTAAATATTATTTTTATTATAATAACACTAAATAAAAATATTTGAACTATAAAGATATAAGAGAGAAATATAAATTGTCAAGGCCCATCAAGCCATTATATGGTCCTATCAAAGACTTCAGGCCTGAAAGGCTGTGTGAACTGCCTCTAAGCACAGTCCAAAGGAGACAGAAAATTTTGGAAATATGGTTTATTCTACTTGCAAGTCCTGAACATCGAGCATGTTTGTAAGCTTTCTCAGACTTCGGACTATCTCTTCTATCTCGCCTTTGGAAAGCCTTTTAAGCCCGTCTACGATCTTGTGCTGTATAGGTGGTGGAGCATTATGTGCGAGGCCTCTTCCGACTTCTGTCAACTCAATCGTAATAACCCGACGATCAGGAGATTTTCTCATCCTTGTCACAAGCCCTTTTAGTTCCAGGCGATCAATGATACCGGTAACCGTACTGGAACTAACCATAATTATCTTGGCAATCTGGGATGGAGGAAGTGGGCCATTCTCATACAGAGCGATAAGACAGTTGAGTTGGGGAGTGCTTACTTGGTACTTCTTGTTTAGTTCCTTAGTGTAAAGTTTTCCCGCCTGCATGAGTCTGTAGATCTCGTATACGATCTCTTTGATAGAAGCTTGAGGAACTTCGTAAATAGTTGATGGATCGGGTTGCTTAGACATTATTTGACATTTTCACGTAACGCGTAAAATTTTTCAGTTGAAATATTATCTAATAATATAATTTATTATTGAAAAGCTGTCAAAGCAATTAATCTCTTTTTGGCCGGTCAATATCTTCAGAAACACCGCCCTCAGCGAAGCCGTATCCACTATATTGACCACCGGACGTAATATTCTGAAAGTATTCACACGGCATTGATAATAATCGGCTTTATCAGCTTATAAAAGATAAAAGGGAATATCAAAATATTTGTCGACCTTATCGATATCGCAATGGTCTTCAGCACCAGCGCTTCCATTGACGAATATGGCCGGCATGTATACTCAGACGACAAATCTTTTTCCCCACCGTACGATTTGACTCCTTACGTCCGCGAAGATACCCTTGATAAATATCCAGAAATTGCAGATATTCTCAACCAGCTAATTGCCCTTTCCCCGGACCGAGAAAGAGCTGCTACTCCCGAAAGAGTGGCAAAATGCCGTAAAGTTTGGCAGAAGCCCAATGCCGAGAAGATGGTACCAAAGGAAGTTGTCCATAAATACCTTTATAAAAGCAAATTAAATAGATAATCTGAATGGACCAGAATATATTAAAAAACAGGCAATTATGTGTTCATACGAAAAAAGTACGGAAAGAAACAACTTCATAGCTGCTTAAATGCCCTGATAATATGGTCTCTTTTTCTCCTCTATCTTGCCGGATGTACCTCAAATGAAGATCTCCGGATTGAAACAAAAGACGATACAATAAAGCCATTAAAAAGCGGTCCGGTGGTTTATCGGCTCAAGTGGCTTTACAACACAAGCGTGGCAGGAGAAATATGGGCCCAAGAATCCGGCATATTCAAGGCCCATGGCCTCAAGGTAAAGCTTCGCGAAGGCGGTCCGGAACAGGATGCAATAAAGGATCTCGAACTTGGAAGGGCACATTTTGGAGTAGCCTCGGGAGATCAGGTGATCCGAGCTGTTGCCAAAGGGGCCGACGTGATGGTACTGGCCCAAATATTCCAGATCAATCCCCTTCAGTGGATCTATTCTAAGGACAAGCTGAGTATAGTAAGCCCTCAAGACCTAAAAGGTCTCTGTATCGGAGTTACATATGGAGGTAATGATGAGGCCATATTATCGGCGCTTTTGAGAATGTACAAAATCGGGCCGGATGACCTGGATTTCTATGCTGTTCATTACGACTTCAACCCCTTCTGGAAAGGCGAGGTTGAGCTTTGGCCCGTATATCGTAATACCCAAGGTATAGTCCTCCAGAAAAAAATGGCGCAAAACGGAAAACAAGTCGGCTTTTTCAACCCCAACACCTTTGGAATTCGATTTGTGGCTAATTGCCTCATAACCTCAAAAAAGGTTTACAGCGAGCAGCCGCAACTGGTCAAAGTCTTCACAGAAGCCGTTCTAAAGGGCTGGAAAGATGCAATGGACCCGGCAAGGGAGTTCAAGGTGGCCCAAACGATTCACAGGCTTGATCCAGAGACCCCCGTCCCTGTTATACGGCAGCAACTTGCTGAAACCAGGGCACTTGTAGTTACTGGAAGTCCCAATGCCGTTGGAACCATTGACTACAGGGCCTGGGAACAGACCGCTGAAATACTCATGACACAGGGGCTGATCTCCCGGAAGGTAAATATCATCCCTATACTGGCAGGACCTCCTCCTTGAGCATGCAGCAGGCTATTCGGCTGACGGGTCTGCCTTCCCTGTCATATGAGATGTTCCCAGGATGAAGTATTTTATTCAGCACACAGCCTTCGGGAATCTGAAGTGAGAAAAGGTCACACTCCCTTATTGGAGGGCGCTCCTTGAGAACACCTTCCACAATCTCCGCAGAGTGTATAGGATAGTCTTCACATAAAGGGCATTTATAAACCCTGCCGTTAGGAAATACAAAATAATTTTCGGCAACAATGCCTGCGCAGGAAAAGGTCTCATCAGGCATTAAGAAGACCTTTGGATATGTGACATGTATACCTTTTTCAGCGGCTCTGGCCGCAACCTCCGGAACAACTGCCTCCCATTCATCCCGGCTGAGCTGTAGAGGCATCTCTCCCTTACCGGCAGGTTTGCCCCTGATACCGATGACCTGTATAAAAAAACGATTCACCCCCAAGTCTGTTAAGAGTGACGGCATATTAACAAGATCGTGGATATTCATGCGGCTCGCCGTAAAAATGAGACTCACCCCGAAACCCTTCTCTAATGCCCGTCTAATCCCAGAAGTGCATACATCAAACACCCCATCTCCCCGAATGAAATCGTTGACTCCCGGGTGAGAGCCATCAAGGCTGAAACTGAAATAATCCAGCGCTTCAGGAGAAATCCTGTCAAGTATATCGTTGAAGAGGTAACCGTTGGTGTCCACTGTTATAGAGGCATATCCCAATCGCCTTGCTTCCCTGATAGCATGAGGCAACGCGGGACTGAGTGTGGGCTCTCCACCAAGAAATATGACATTAGTGTCGTTTGTCGATTCAGGAATTGACTGATTGGGCGATCGGGTGATGGGATGATTGTCTGCAAATATAGCAAGCCAACGGGACAGCGTCTTCTCATTTAATATCTGCCTGCCATGCTGTTCTGGATTGATATAGCAATGGCGACAGCAGAGATTACACTGAGTAAGTATGTGAAAAAAGAAATTCCGTGTATTAGGCTGGAACTGGACTGTTCGGCGTTCTATTTTCATAAATTTCAATAGCTGATTCCGTTTAAAATACTTTTTGTATTAACTACAGATCCACACAGAACTAGATCATACGCAGGATCCATAGTAAGTGGATGGCTGATTTTCATATTCATTAGGATATAAAATACCCTGTCATGGCAATTCAAGTGTATATTTATGCAAAAGGCTGTTTCTCCAGTAGGATTGTGCCGAATCAGAAAAAAACCTCTTAAAAAGGATCAAGCTCTCTGTTCTCTTAACTCCCCCGAGTATCTCGACACGACTCCTAGCGTAGATATTATCATTAAAAAGATCGTCAACAGTCTTTGCCACGCCGGTCAGGCGCTTTGAAAAATCTAGGCCTGTTGCCCCGCCCATTACATCTTCATAGGCATAAACTATCTTGTTGATGCCGTTTAGAATAAGGGCCCCAAGACACATAAGACATGGCTCAAGATTGCAGTATGCAGTGATATCTGCATCGCTCCCATGCCCCGATATACGTCCCTTGTCAATCCAATCCCTCAGGGCACATATCTCGGCATGATCAAGCTCATTCATATCTTCTGGTCTAGTATGAGATCTGACTCCCGACCCCACAATCAGACCTCCAGATACCAGAACGCACCCTACTGGGAAAACACCGCTTGATAAGGCATTTGAGGCCAGATCAAGTGCTTTAGACATCCATTTTTCGTGATTCAAAGTCCTTTATTCCTCAGCCACTTTTTTACACTTTCTTCACAGGCAAAACCAGCGTTTGTCTCCAGCACTATCTTTTCTTGGAGCAACCTTAGTCCATTTTTTTCAAGCTTACTATCGAGTCTTTTGCAGATATAATTCACACATATAACGTGGCGCGCAGGAATCATGCACCCACGATCCCCGAGAAACCAGCACCCCGTCTCATCCCATGGCGATGTAGGCAGGCTACAACCCATGAGGAGATTAATTAAAAGCAGAATTACGTCGAAACGGTCCTCTATGCCCTTTCCGCAACAGCTACCTCCATCATTGGCAGCACAATCAGTACACTCGGCAACAAGCCCTATCATCTTCATCTGCACCCAGGACTGCTGAATAGCCTTGCGGTAAGTATCAAACAAAGCTCGAAATTCCCTGTCGGACAACAAGTCCCTGCCATATACATGAAAAAGCCTCTCAGCACATCGGATCTTTTCAATGATCGGATAATCAGTGCCTATAAGTAACTTTACAGGATATTTGTAAATCATTTGTCGTTTCTCTATGTCCATTAAATAATTTAATCACTATATGACCAATCAAACAAGGACAACTTTTTAAACTTATTTTGAAAAGTTTTAACCGCGGACTGGTTGCACTTTAATATGTACTTGCACTGAATTATAAAACTCAAAATCAGCCTGTTAACTTCTATTGAATACGTGAATAATTAAAAGACCGGAAATTTTGGATTACATGACCTGCTTGTAAAACTATAAATCCGAAAGGCATCGGCGGCCCCCACATGCAGATTGACTTCTATAGATAGACGGTATACAAGTACTCCTGAGCAAAAGGAAAAGTTGTGAAAGATAATTCACTATATGCGCAGGCAGGCGTAGACATAAATAAGGCCAATGAATTAGTAAAAAGGATACGGCCGATGGTCGCCTCCACTTTCAAGCGAGGAGTCCTAACAGAAATCGGCGGCTTTGCCGGACTTTTTGCACTTGACCTTGATCGCTACCATGAGCCTGTCCTGGTCTCTTCGACCGACGGCGTAGGCACCAAAATCAAGATCGCCGCCATGTGTAACATGCACAAGACAATCGGGATCGACCTCATTGCAATGTGTGTTAATGACATACTTGTATGTGGGGCCGAACCACTGTTTTTCCTGGACTACTTTGCCACAGGCAAGCTGGATCCCGAAAAGGCAGCAGATGTCGTGCAGGGCATTACAGATGGATGCAAAGAAGCGGGCTGTTCTCTAATCGGCGGCGAAACAGCTGAAATGCCTGGTTTATATGCAGAAAACGACTATGACCTTGCAGGCTTTGTTGTTGGAGTCGTGGACAGAGAAAATATCATCGACGGTTCCGAAATAGGTGTGGGTCATGTCTTAATAGGCCTGGCATCAACCGGCCTCCACAGCAACGGGTTCTCCCTGGTGCGAAAGATCTGTTTTGAAAAACTGGGGCTTGCCGTCTCGGACAGGATACCAGAGATCGGAGAACTCAGCCTGGGAGAAGTATTACTGACACCAACGAAGATATATTCCAGTACAATCAACCACCTGCTAAAGCAACAACGAATCACAGGCATGGTGCATATTACAGGTGGAGCCTTTCTGGAAAATATACCCAGGATACTCCCCAAATCTTGCCGGGCAGTGATCAGAAAAGACAGTTGGCCAATCCCTCCCATCTTTAGTTTCTTACAAGAAAAAGGCAACATATCAGAAGAAGAAATGTTCCGGACATTCAACTGCGGTATCGGCATGGTACTCATAGTGCCTGAGTCAGACGCACAGGACCTGCTTTTCCAGACCCATGCACTTAATGAACATGCCTTTGTTATCGGTCATATAGAAGAGAGAGGGCCTGAAAAACCGCCGGTGATTTTCCAAAAATAGGTATGTTTTCACCATAATAATTAATGATACTTGTTAGCGCCTGTCTGATAGGAGTCTCCTGTCGATACGATGGAAAAAGCAGTTTTGATATACGCTTGGTTGATAAGCTCAAGGGAATAAACATCTTGCCTGTTTGCCCAGAGCAATTGGGTGGCCTAACGACCCCAAGACCGGCTGCTGATATCTGTTATGGAAACGGCCTGGATGTCTTAACTGGTCAGGCAAAGGTCTTGACTATATATGGACAAGATGTAACAGAGGCATTTAAACAGGGCGCTGAGCAAGCTGTTTTTCTGGCAAATACCTTGGGTGTTACGCAATGCCTCTTAAAAGCAAGGAGCCCTTCTTGTGGTATAACCAAACAGATTGGAGTCACTGCGGCAAAACTGCTTCTCGAGGGTTTTGAAATTGAAGAAATAGGCTAGAACTATTTAATCCCTTGGCCCACTTTGTCTATTACCTTCTCCCGCAATTCCTTCCCAACCTTGAAGAAAGGCAACTTTTTTGGTGATACTGAAATATTTTTGCCGGTCTTGGGATTTCTGCCAGTGTAAGAATCATATTTTCTTACTTTGAAGCTCCCGAAACCGCGAATTTCCACCCCGTCTCCATCTACTAAAGCCTCGGTCATGGCATTAAAAACTTCGTCCACTACAAACTCGGCCGTTTGACTATTCAATTCTACTTCTTCTGAAAGTACTTCTATGAGATCTGATTTGTTCATCTGGATTCCCTTCTTTCTCTGGAGCAATTTACAAAACTCCAAATTTTGTTAAAAAGCAACGCTATCGGAAGAACCTTGGGAGGCCCCTTGAGAGAATCAGTAAGGGAAAAACTCTCATGGGCGGCAAAAAATGAGGTTTCGACAAATGCGTCTAAAGACGGCTGTTGCATTTTTTGTTTATTCCCGGGAAGTTGCTATTAAATACAAGTACGTTAATATCAGATAAAGGTCAACTTTGGCAAGTCTATAAAGACAAAAATTATATATTCCTATCTAAAAAGTCATGTTCAAAAAATGGATTAAAAAAAGGGGCGTACAAAAAGAGGAACTAAAGGGACCTAACTCCCAGGAACTTGCAAAACAGACAGAGATCAAAGAACTGGCAGCTGATTCTTCCAGCCAGAAATCTCCAAAGGCGCCCGAGCAGTCCGATTCCATCCAAGAAAAGGGTCTGAAAGCCGGGACACAGCGGTTTGGGCTCTTTAAGCGCCTGAAAAAGCAGATGGAAAAGACCAGGGGCGGGTTTGTCCGACAGCTAGATCAACTACTCATTGGACGGCAGGAGATAGATTCTGAATTACTGGACGAACTTGAAGAACTTTTGATAATGGCGGATATGGGGGTAACCACGGTCCAGAATATCTTTGAGAACCTGCGCGTTGAGGTAAACAAAAAGGAGCTTAGGGACCCCTTGGCCCTGAAAAAACGACTCAAAGAACAGATCATAAATTTACTTGAAGTTCCTTCTGCTCAAATAACATGGACACCCAGACCATTTGTAGTCCTGGTAGCGGGTGTAAATGGTGTTGGGAAAACCACTACCATTGCCAAACTTGCTTACAGGCTCAAGCAAGAGGGCAAAAAGGTCCTTCTTGTGGCAGCTGATACGTTCAGGGCAGCCGCAGCAGAACAGCTTGATACCTGGGGCAGGCGCATAGATGTACCAGTTATAAAACATGGCGCAGGATCTGACCCATCTGCGGTAGTCTTTGACGGCATAGAGGCTGCAATTAAAAGGGATATCGATATAGTAATTGTAGACACGGCGGGGAGATTGCATACGAAAGTCAATCTTATGGAGGAACTTAAAAAAATCAAAAGAGTAATCTCCAAAAAAGTCAAGGAAGCCCCTCATGAGGTGCTGATAGTGCTGGATGCAACCACGGGTCAAAACGCCGTTTCACAGGCCAAACTTTTTAGTGAGGCCGTCGGAGTTACAGGGATAGTCCTCACAAAACTGGACGGCACGGCAAAAGGAGGGATTGTTGTAAGCATAGTCAATCAGATGCAGATACCCATCCGATTTATAGGCATTGGTGAAAAAATGGAGGACCTTCAAAAGTTTGATCCTGAAGAATTTGTAGAGGCCATATTTGCGGAAAGTTAATAGAAAAAATCAGCAAACTCTGTAATGAGCTATACGGCCATACGATATAAACCCTTTCCTATACACCTTCAATAGCTCTTTTAGTCTCCCTGGCGATCTTCAGAGCTTCATTTGTTGGAACTACTAAGATCTTAACCTCGCTGTCTGCGGTGCTGATCTCCCTGATACCACTCCCAGGTGCATTATTTTTCGCGGCGTCAATTTCAATACCAAGCCTTTTTAGACCCTGACATGATCTTTCCCTTATGAGGGGTGCATGCTCCCCTACCCCTGCAGTAAAGATAATGGCATCAACACCTCCAAGTACTGCAAAATAGGCACCAATGTACTTTTTGATTCGGTAGGTATAAATACTAATTGCTAATGTCGCGAGCTTATCACCCTTTTCCATTTTTTCTATGACTTCACGCATATCATTGGTGCCGCACAACCCCTTAAGGCCGCTTTCCTTATTAAGTAAACTGCTTAACTCCTGCATTGACATACCAAGGTAATCAGCCATATAAGAAGGCAGAGCGGGATCAATGTCTCCTGATCGTGTTCCCATGACCAGTCCAGCCAAAGGAGTCATACCCATTGTCGTGTCAACAGATCTGCCGTTCTTTATAGCCGTCATACTGGCCCCGTTGCCTATATGAACCGTTATAAGATCAAGCTCTGTTAACAAACGGCCCATATATTCCGCCGCCTGCTCAGAGACATAAGCATGTGATATACCATGGAAACCGTAACGCCGAATTTTGTGCCGTTCATATATCTCATAAGGGATGGCATAGAGATGAGCATATCCAGGGATGGTTTGATGAAATGACGTATCAAAAACCGCGACCTGCGGCACATCTGGAAAGATTGATTCGGCGATCTCAATCCCCACCAGATTTGAAGGGTTATGCAGAGGGGCCAAGGGAATATTTTTCTTGATGGCTGCGATCACGACTTGATCAATAATTGTGGTTGAGTGTAACATTGCGCCGCCATGGACCACGCGGTGGCCTACAGCCGAAATATCGGACTTGTCCGCAATGACCCCGTATTCAGGATCAACCAAGAGGTCTACAATACGATTCAGGCCTTTATAGTGGTCTGGTATCAGCCCTTTTTCTACTTTTTTTGTTAAATTGCCATTATCCAGGACTGTTTTGTGTGTAAGAATACCGTTTTTTTCACCAATTTTTTCAGCCACCCCCCCTGCCAGCATCTTACAGTGATCCATGTCAAATAATTTATATTTGATGGATGAACTCCCTGTATTGATGACCAGTATTTTCATGACAAACCCTTTTCTGACTGCGCCTGAATTGCTGTAATAGCGACGGTGCTGACTATATCAGAGACTGTACACCCACGGCTCAGGTCATTTACAGGATGTTTTAATCCCTGAAGAATGGGACCGATAACTACTGCTCCCGCCGATCTTTGCACTGCCTTATATGTATTATTACCGGTATTGAGATCTGGAAAGATAAATGTGTTGGCCTTTCCTGCGACATCACTGTCAGGCAACTTGGTTTTTGCCACCAAAGGATCAACCGCTGCATCATACTGGATAGGCCCTTCGATTTTTAAACCAGGAAAAGATTCATGCGCCTTTTCTTTTGCAATTCTGGTCGCTTCACGGACCTTATCCACATCCGTACCTTTGCCTGACTCTCCGGTTGAGTATGAAAGCATGGCAACAACCGGATCAATGCCGAAGGTCTTTGCGGTCTGCGCAGAGCTGAGAGCAATATCAGCCAATTGATCGGCACTTGGATCAGGATTGATTGCACAATCTCCATAGACAAGCACCCTGTCCTCCAGACACATGAATAATACGCTCGAGACAATAGAAAACCCCGGTTTTGTCCTGATAATTTGAAGTGCAGGGCGAATCGTTGCCGCAGTACTATGTACCGCGCCGGAGACCATCGCATCGGCATGCCCCTTATAGACCGTCATGGTCGCAAAATAGTTTACATCTCTCATCATATCACGTGTATATTCCTCTGTAATCCCTTTATGTTTCCTTAGATCAAGATAGGTCTGCACATACTCATCAACTAACTCTGATTTAAGGGGATTAATGATATTCGCAAGATTCAACCTGAGCCCAAGTTGCGCTATCTTTCCATGGATAAGGTCTTCGTTGCCAAGAAGGGTGATATCCACCATCTCCCGACGGAGCAGTATCTCACCGGCCCGCAAGATCCTTTCATCTTCGCCCTCTGGCAAGACAATGTGTTGCCTGTTTGCCCTGGCCCTTTGCAACAACTCGTATTCGAACATCTTCGGAGTAACAATAGTGGTCCGGCTTGTAACAATCCTTTCCTCCAACTGTCTTATATCCACGTTTTTTTCAAAGATCGCCAGGACCTGCGTTATCTTCCGGTCATCATTCGGTGAAATTGTTGCATGAATCTTGTTAACATTTGTCGCTGTTGGGAAAGTGTTGTCTTTGACGCTGAGAATAGGCACCATCATAGGAAATCCTTTGATGAGGTCCCATATAGGCCTTTCAGGTTTCAAGCCACCGGTCAACACGATACCGGAGATGTTTTTTTCAGACGCAGACGAGACAGCAGCCAAACAAGCTACGATTACGTCCGACCTGTCTCCTGGGGTAATAATCAGCGAACCATATTCGATTCTTGTCAAAAAATTATGCAGTTGCATTGCCGCGACCGTAAAGTTGTGAACGTGCCGGTTCAGCTGTTCTTTACCGTATAAAACCTCAGCATCTAAAAGCTTAGCGATTTCGCCCACTGTTGGATTCCCAAGAGAAGGTTCGTCCGGCAAGGCGTAAAGTAGCTGCTCTCCAGTCAAGTCCTTTTCTTTTAAAAGCTTGATGATCGCCTCTCCATCCTTTAGCTCTATACGGTTGATAATTGTGGCAATTGTGTGACATTTTTTCCCACTCAAGGATTTAAGGGCCACTTCGACTGATCGGACTATATCCTCAGTGCTCTTATGATATGCGTTTGTCACCAATAAGACAGGACATGACAAGTTTCTACTGATTTCTGCATTTATATCAAACTCAAAGGCAGCCGCGGAACTTACGAAGTCAGTACCTTCGCATAACACAAAATCACAACTATCACTTAATTGATTATACTTATTTATTATTCCCTCAATAATTTCAGTACGCCTGCCCAGCGATATCAGATTGTCGACCTCTGTTGAGGTAAATCCGTACATTTTATCGTACGGAATCCGCAGATCAAAATAGGAGGAAATAAGATTGATGTCATGATCATGATCGTGGGCACCCGAAATAATGGGACGGAAAAAACCTACCCTGTCGATCTTTCTCAACAGCATTTCCATTACGCCCAAAATAATGGCCGATTTCCCGCTCCTTGCTTCAGTAGCCACGATATAAAGGTTATTTGACATGACAACCTCCTGCTAGAATATTATATCCAGCTTGGTTTGGTTTTAGTAAGAAGACGTGAAAAATTAAAATATGGAAAGACTGAACACGGCAACACAATACAACTTAGCCATTCGGCTTGGATAAATTCCAATACGGTATTATAATACCATTCCCATTATTAAGGCACAAACTTAAGTTAAATAGTCATTTACCGGTTTACACTTTTTTTGAAAAAGCGTGTATTATCGAATTGAATGCCTATATCGAAACTGGAAATTTGAAATTAGGTAACATATTTACATCTTTGTGTTTTTTCCAATTTCA